>JAACJX010000458.1 GCA_014237545.1 Ardenticatenia bacterium
GCCACCCCCTCCGGCTCGACGGGCAGGAAACCGAAGCTGGCGCGGTTCTCCAGCGCGTAGTCGGCCAGGAACTCCGTCTGGGCCATGGCCCAATCCGGATCGCGGCCGGAGAGGAAGCCGACGAGCAACTCGGTGTCGCCGTTGGCGGCCGCCTCGCGCACGATCGCATGACTGGCCAGAACGTCTTCTTCGGCGCGCTGGCGGCCTTCTTCGGCGCGGCTGTCGACCTGCTGGTAAATGACCGCGGCCACGGCCAGCATCAGGATGCCGATGACAACCGTCATGAGGAGGGCGCGCCGTCGCGGGCGGGGTTCATCCGGCTCGGGCGGGTCGTCGTCGGCAATTGACCGGGCACCCGCATAAATTTCATCGGCCGCGGGGTCGCGCTCGGCCCGCCGCCGGGAGCCTCCGTCCCACTCCTGTTCTTCCGTCTTCCAGTCAAAGGACATGATGCGTGCGATGGGGNCGCCGGCTAGGGCTGGGCGTATAGATGGCGGTAAGCGTTGAACCCTTCGTAGATGCGCTCGATATAGAGGCGCGTTTCGGGGAAATCGACCACGTCCACAAAGCGGTCGTGATCGGCCCCGGCCGTGTCGAACCAGCGCGCGGCGTTGCCCGGCCCGCCGTTGTAGGCCGCCAGGGCGGCATGGACGTGGCCGTCGAAATCACGCAGTTGCTCGCTGAGATAATAGGCGCCAAAGTTCAGGCCCACGTANGGCTTGTACAGGTCTTCGTTCACGAAGTTGGGCCAGGCCAACCGCTGGGCAATCCATGCGCCCGTGTCGGGNATCACCTGGCTCAGCCCCTGGGCGGCCGCGCCCGACCGTGCGAAGCTCTCGAACAGACTTTCCTGGCGCACAAGCGCGAATTGGAGCCGCGGGTCGAAGCTGTACTGGTCAGCCAGCGGCAGGATGAGGTCGGCATAGTAGACGGGATACGATAACCGGCCGAGATAGAGCGGCGCGTCGAAGGGCGTGGCATCCACGGCGCGCAGCAGTGCGGCAGCGGCAATGATCGACGATCGATAGAGGCCCAATTCCCCAAAGAACCGCGCCANNTGGTAAGTGGCCAGCGGGTCGCCGGCGTAGCTCTCGCGCACGGTTTCCAGTTCGGCCTTGGCCTCTTCCAGCAGGCCGAGTTGCCATAACTTCTCGCCGATGATGCGTTGCGGGTCGGCGGCCAGATCGAGTGATAGAGCCCCTAACTCGCCGGCCGGCGCTTCTACCCCGCCGGCGATCAATCGCTCGCGAAGCCAGGCCTCAGCTTCGGCCCGCCCCTCATCTGCCCCAGTGGGCAGGTTCATTGGGCCATCGGCCGCAAACGGCGGGACATCGGCGGCGTAGTCGGCCGCGCGAAGGGCAAAATAGTTCGTGGGTGACAGCGCGGCGGCCTGTTCCTTTAATGCGTCGCTGTCTACCTCATCCAGTTCGCCGCTTTTGGCGGCCTGGAGTAGCCGGAAAAGCGCCTCCGCGCCGAAGATGTTAGCCGGATATTGCTCGATGAGTCTCTGCCGCAGGGCCAGCGCCTCGGCGTCATTGCCGGCTGCCTGGATCAGATCGGCGGCGCGGAAGAGTGACAATGGCGCGTTCTGGTCAAACGGGAAGGTGTCGGCCAGGAAAACGTAGCGTTCCGGGGCGTCCTCGCGAATCATCTCNNCNGCCAGCGCGGCGGCCGCCCAGGCGACAGCNGCCGCGCCTTCCGTGTCGCTGTGGCTCTGCAGGAACGCNTCGTAGGCCGCCAGCGCTTCGGCTTGCCGCCCATCGCGTCGCAGGAGTTCGCCGCGCTCGAACAACGCCCGCGCNGGGTCGTGCTCCNCCAGTTTTTCCAGTTCAGTCAGGGCGNCATCGACATCGCCCATACCTTCCAGGCTCCAGGCCAGAAAGACGTGGGCGTCCTTGTTGTAATCGTCGCCGGCGCCGGACATATAACGGCGCAGCGCCTCAACCGCGGGCTGGTAGACGGCCGCGTAATAGTCCACGACGCCGCGCTGGTACTCGTCGACCTCCACCCCGGCATCGACCAGGGCGACCAACGCCTGGTAGCTCTCGGCGGCTCGCGGGTAATCGGTGATGGCGCGCTGGAAGCGCTCGTAGCCGGCGGCCGTGTTGCCGGCCATGATCTCGGCTTGCCCGGCGAGATAGGTCATTTGCCCCTTGGTGGCTTCCGTGCGGGCGATGTCGTGCACGGCGTCGTATTGGGCGATGGCGTTGGCGTAATCTTGCCGGGCCAGATAGAGCGACGCCAGGCGCATCCGGTTGGCCACGGCCTTGAATCGTTGCGCGGTACCGGCCGCCGCCCCTTCGAGCGCGGCGATGACGCCTTCCGTGTCGCCCAGTGCCTCGTGCGCGTCAGCGATCAGCGGCTGGATATAGGCCGCCATGTCGGGATTGTTTTGCAGATAGGCCCGGTAGGCCTCGATCGCCCCGGCGTGATCACCCATGCGAGCACGAGCCTGGGCCAGATGAAAGGCGGCCACGTCGGCGGTATTGACGGTCGCCACCAGCCCGCCGCCCTTGCTGCGATCCGCGAGGAATTGCGGCTCCTGAACGAGGGCTTCCAGTTCTACGCTGGCGGCGCCGGGGTCGCCCAGCGCCAGCAAAGCCACGGCCAGTCCGAGCCGCGCCGAGGAAATATCGCCCGCGTCCAGATCGCCCGGCTGGTCGAGGACGGCCCGGAAAGCAGCCGCGGCCGTGGTCTGGTCGCCTTCGGTCGCGGCGGTGCGGCCCAGCGCCAGCAGTTCGGCCGGGGTTGCCCCTTCGGGCAGGGTGACGGTCGGAGTGGGCTGGATGTCAGCCGTCTGGCTGGCNGGAGCGTCGAGGTTGGGNTGNTCCNGCTCGAGCGGGATCTCGACGATGTCGCTGGGCAGGGGCGTCGGCGANGGCATGACGATGGGCGTTGGCGGCCGCAACGGATCGACGCTGCCCGGCGCGGCCAGCGTGGGCGTGGGCAGGAGCGTAGCCGAAGTTACAGGCAGGGTGGCTTGCGGCTNCGTGGCCNGCTCGGNCGGGTCTTGCGCCCGGCANCCCGNAATGATTAAGGAAGCGATCAGCGCGAACAGCGCGGCGGCTGTCTGGCGTTTAGGTCTGGGCATGTGGTTNTTCGCCGGGNTCCACGGCCTGGATTTCCGTGGCGTCNCGGGGTGGATCCAANGCGTCCACAAGATCGGCCTCGCCGGGGGTGGCAAGGGTCGGCGGCGCGTCGGTGATGATTGTCACGTTCTCGGCGTACCGCTGCGGATCGCGCCGGCCGGTGAGTAGCTCCCAGCCCAAATAGATGGGCGCGAGCTGGCTGAATCCGAGCGCGATTAGCAGAGCAACAGCCACAAGGCGAAGCAACTCGAGTGTTGGCCCCA
>JAACJX010000681.1 GCA_014237545.1 Ardenticatenia bacterium
CCGACGCAGTGAAATCAGCTTACTTCGATAAACCGACGCCTGGCAATGAGGGTTGGCTGCCCATTATTGCCAGGCGCCGGACGGATAGGAGAATCTTCCCCGACTATCTCGACGCTCTCGGTAATCTCCAAATAAGTGCAACTGGAGAAACGACTGAGAGCGACTATTTATCGCGCGATCAAAAGGTTCGCTGCGCCAGCGCCATGCCCGCCCACTCCATCGGATCGGCATCATCATAGAGCAGGAGCGGCTCGTCGTCATCACTTGGGTCGAGCCAGGAAATTTCATTCTTGCCCGGTTCGGACAAGCCCTTCAGAACGTCCTCAATGTCGGCGAAGTTCAACAGATGGAACGGCTCGTCATTCCAGATCACGATGCAGCGCATGTCCGGATATTGCGTTCCATAGGCGAGCAGTCGCTGGGTGGCCGTTTCAGTCACCACAAAGCGCCGGAATGCGTCCGGGATCAGGATATCCTGCTGTTCGATGNCGGTGATGAGGCCGGCTTGAGTCGTGGTGTTGCTGTTGCCCTGGTCGTCCGTCACCGTCAGGGAAACGTCGAAGTTCCCGCCAACCGAGTAGGTATGAGAGGGATTTGTCTCGTTCGACGTTTGCCCGTCGCCAAAGTTCCATGCCCAGGTGACGATGGGCCGTTGCGAGACGCTCTTGTCAGTGAAGTCCACCGTATGGGGCAGCGGGCCATTGGCCTGACCGGGACCGATGCTAAAGTTGGCCGTGATGCCAGTCACAACGCCGGCGAATTCATGGGCGCCGATATCAGGTTTTCCGTCTCGATTGGCGCCGAAGAAGTCCTTCTGAATGCTGGGCGGCCGCAGGCCGTTGAGCTGGGAGCCGTCGCTCGCCATGCCGATCGCCAGCGAGCTGTTGGTCGTTAACTGGTAATTCCTCGGCTCGATGTTCGCGTTCGGATCTGGGAAGGTGAAATCGATCTTGGCCTTGGGGTTCATCAGTTTCGGGTCACCGATGCGGTCGCCGGGGCCGCGCATGGCTTGATGCGGCTGCTCGCCCCACAAGTTGTTGCGAAACGCGATCCCGCTGATGTTCCCATTGGCCACGCCCATCTGCGGCACGTTGACAATGATGTTGTTTTCGAAGATGCTGTTCTTGTGATTTCGGCCGCGCAAGTTGGCAGAAATATGAACTCCGATTTCGGTCATACTGCCGCCGATGAAGGTGTTATAGCCGATGTATGTGCCATCCAGCGCGGTGTCATAGTTATTGGCGTTGTTCCGCACCATGAATAACCGGCCCAGGCCAACGACGATGTTGTTATAAACCTGGCCGCCGGCGCTGGGAGCCCAGGGAACGCCGCCGGCATGCTCATCGCCAAAGATAATCCCCGCGGGCGGGCGGCCATCCGACCCTAGATGATCCTTTTCATAGAGATGGAATACCAGGTTGTTGCGGATGATCGGGTCGATGGAATGATTGACGTAGATGTGGACGTGATTGCACGTGTGAACAATATTGCCTTCGACGAGAATTCGCGAGCTGCCCTTGTCGATGTTGATGCCTTCGCCGTGGCCGTAGGCGAAGATGTTGTTCCGGATAATTCCGTCACGCGTACGGCCGATCTTGCACACACCGTTTACGCTCTGCGGCCCACCGTTATTGTTTCGCAAGGGATCAAAGTAGCGCATGCTGGAGCGGGAGCACACGTTGTTCTCTACGACCACATTGTCGATATATAACGGCGCTGGGTTTACTTTGATCGACGAGTCGTAGGTGAAATCGATCCGGCAATTGCGAATGGTCGCATTGGATGATGTGCAGCCAATTCCCGTGCCGGCACAATTCTGAACCGTCAGGCCGTCGACAGTGATGCCGTCGGCCCGAATGAGGATCATGTTGCCCTGGCCCTCCGGCAGATAACCGGTGCCTGGGCCGGGATATGGCAGCTTGCCACCGGAAAACAATCCCTCGTGATACTTTCCATCCAGGACAGGCTTATGGCCGTTATCGGCTCTCCAGGTGGTGTTGGGAACGTTAAGGTTCAGATCTTCATGGTAAACAGCCGTCCGGATGCGGACTTCATCGCCAGGCTTGACCGTCGAGCGCGCCTTGCTAAATTTCTTCCAGGGCTGGTTGCTGCTGCCGTCGTTCGAGTCGTTTCCAGAGTTTCCGTCTACGTAATAAGTAGCCATATCAGTCCCACCTTATCAAGCTATTCTTACTTGCCGGGTTTCGATCCGGCAAGTGCCATCATGCATTAATTGGTCTCTTCTAATACATCCAGCCAAATCAGTTCGACCGAATTATCCGTGGTGTAGACTCGCTTCACGTCATCGACATTGGCATAGACGATCATGTGGTTGGGTTCGGCATTCCACATGAGCGCGCAGCGAAGGTCTGGATATTGGATGCCAAAGGCCATTACGCGCGAGTCCTCAATGTTGACCAGGATAAATCGAGCGTAATCGGCCGGCAGGGGCGCAACCGGCTGCGCGACGACGGTGATCAATCCTTCCTGCGCCATCTTGTTGGTCTGTCCGTTGTTATCGGTGATGGTCAGCGAAACGGAGTAAACGCCCGGCTTGGTATAGGTGACCGTCGGGTTGGCCCGGTTCGAGGTTTGGCCGTCTCCGAATTCCCAGAAGTATGAGGCGATACCAGAGCTGGACACACTCTCGCTGGAGTCGAACTCAACAACATGTGGAGCGATCCCAAGCTCGTCGCCTGGGAAGATGGAAAAGTCCGCCAGGAGATCGGCGTCGCTCTGTTGGGCCGCCTCATAATTGTGCAACACCTCGGCCGGCGTTAGCGCGCGCGAATAAACCGCGCACAAACGGAACAGGCCCAGCCACGGGCGGTCCTCGCTGACTTCATCGCCAAAGAGCAGGGGCATTTTGTCGTCCCAGTTGCTGAAGTCACCAGCGACGTCCAGTATGCCTCGGTCCTGCCCGTTGATATAGAGGATGGCCCGCTTGTCTTTGCCGCGGGTGTAAACTACGTGGGTCAGGTTGCTGGTGGCGGTTCCGGGCGGCGAAACGACCGCGGGCAAGCCATTGGTCGAGGTCTGCGTGGTGCGCAGCCGGGCCATGAACAGGTCGGCCGGCCGGTTGCCGTGCATCCCCTGCCCCAGAGTGATATTGCGCTGGATCTTGCTGCTTGAGATGCTGATGATACGCGCCGGACCATCCTGGGTGACATTGGCCGGTCGTATCCATGCCTCAAGCGTGATTTCGTTCGTCTGGCGGCAGGCATTAATGATCTTCGACGCCGGCCGCTCCGTGGAGATGAGAACCGGCTCTTTAACGAGCAGCCCTTCCTCGGTCCACGACACGCGAGATTCACTCTTGATTTGTAAGTGAAGAGCGTCGCCTGTTCCGCTTGTATCGCGCACTTCGCGCCCTTGTTTCTCTTTAAATTCGTAGAGGGCAATGAGGTCCTTGGTCACACGGTTGCCGCTTGGCGGCAGTTCCGGCTCGCCGATGGGCTGATCCGGCGTGGCGTCGGGGAACTCATTCGCGCCGATGTCCGGTTTCGCGTCTCGCGGCTGACCCCAGAAGTCCATCATCGTCTCGCCCTTGTGGCGGATTCCGCCGTTGATGGCTCTAGACGTGCTCACCAGTTTATACGGCTCGGCGGTGACGGCGCCTGCCTTGATGGGCGCATTCAGGTTGACCAGACCAACCTCAGATTCCACCACGTCATTGGACGGATTGTAGACATTTTGGCCGGGAAACGACGACCACAAATTGTGACGCCAGACGATACCTTCACCGCCCAACGCGTGAACGATTTCCGCGCCGTCGACCGAGGCGATCAGGTTGTTTTCGATAAACGATTTTGAGCTTGGCGAGCGCAACCCCAGGTTGATGGCGTGTTGGGTGCTGTTCAGGATGGTGTTGTGGGCCACCTGGACGCTGCTCAGCTTGCCGCCCCTTCGCCCCGCCTCAAAGCCAACGCCGCAACCGACGACGATATTATTGGTGATCTTGACGCCGCGCGTGTGCCATTGTCCGTGTGTCTGATAGCGCCATAGATCATTTTTGACGATTCCCGGGCCGCGCTGGCCGCTTAACGTCAGCAAGTCGCTGCGACCCGTGTGGTAGCAAAGATTGGAATCGATCTCCACATCGACGGCCGAGGTGACACCGATCTGCCCATTNCGATTGTCGTAGCACGTGTTCTTGCGNACCTTCACGCTGCGNCAGCCGACGGAGATAACGATGCCTTCGTCGGAGTTCTCATAGACCTGGTTATTTTGGATGGTCACANCCTGGCTGTTGCGNGCCAGGAGAGCGACGTTCATNCGCTCCGGCCCGTGGGCCAGGAANCGCCGCGCGCAATCGCGGATGCGGCATTCCTCGACCAGCAAATTGTCCGCCTGCCCGGCGTGGAGGCCGCCGGCATAGCAGGACTCGATGGTCATGCCNCGCACGGTAATCCGGCTCGATTTCGAGATCATCAAGCCCAGCCCGCCGGAGTTGCGGATGGTGAAGCCGCTCAGCTTCACGTCCTGACTCTGCTGGACTATCACCAACGCTGAATCGTCCTCAATATTCAGGCTGGTGCCATCGATGACCGGCTGCTCTCCCTGGAAGGCAGAGATGGTGATGGGCGCGTCGGCCGTGCCTGGCTTCTGAATGTGAAGTCGCTCGGCATACGTCCCCCCGCGAACGGAGATGGTATCGCCGGCTTGCGCCTTGTTAATGGCTGCC
>JAACJX010000683.1 GCA_014237545.1 Ardenticatenia bacterium
CCCATTGCTGTCACCACGCTCGTCGCCAATGTGGTATCATCGGTCATGAGAACCCCCTGTCATCTAGTTGGTTTTGGTTACCCTATGATAACAGGTGTGGTTCTCCTTTTTTTACCTATCCCGCCGGACTTTGGAAAGACCTTGGTTCGCCTTGCTATTTCGTTGCGAGTTCACTCTATTTCGGTAGAATCAATTTCCAAATCGAATGACCGCTTGGGCGAACTTTCTGACCGTCTTCTCTTCGCGGCCTATTGGGGACTAATTCATGGCCAATGACGTTGCCATTTTTCTCGACCTGGACAATCTGGTAATTGGCGCGCGCGACGCCAACCTGAATTTCGATATCGGCCTGCTGGTTGACCACATCAAGAAGCGCACCGGCGGCCGGGTCGTCCTGCGCCGTGCCTATTCCGGCAACCTGCGCCAGGACCAGAAGCTGATGAAAGAGCTGGCCACGGCCGGATTCACCATGCAGTCGGCCGTGCCGCTCAACAACTTCGGCAAGAACCTCATCGANATGTACCTGGTGGTCGATACGATGGATACCCTGGTGGATGGGCAAGAGTATAGCACCTACGTGCTCGTCACCGGCGATCGGGACTTCCTGCCGCTCATCCATGCCCTGCGCCGCCGCGGCAAGCACGTCATCGGCGTGGGCTTGAAGCACACGACCAGCGAGAGCCTGATGGGATTATGCGACGAGTACGTCTATTACGAGGACATGCTCCCCGCGCCGCCGCTATCGGAGAACGAGGCGGAGGTGTTGCTGGGCAAGGCGGTCGACAGTCTGCTGGCCGGNGACGAGCGCGTGCGCGCCAGCGTGGTCAAGGAGCGGATGATCGAGCTGAGCGGCGGGCAATTCGGCCGCTTCCAATACTCCGACACNTCCTTCACCAAGTTTCTCGGCCGTCATTCGGGGCGCGTTGTGCTGGAGAAAGACGGGACGACCACCTACGTGNGGCGCGCGGCCGACCAGTCCGCACCCACCGAATTGCATCGCCGCTATCGGAGCATACTGAAAAAGCAAAAGCTNCGCGTCATCCCGCCGCGGCTGCGNCTGGTGCTGCTGCGNNAGATGATCGAGNTNCTNCAGCAGCGCGACGGGNTGGAATGGCGCGAGTTGATCGACCNGTTGGCCGAACTGCACCCCGGTGAAGAGGAAGGNGAGGCGTCGCGCAACATGATCAANGCGCTNATCGTGCTGGCNCGNCGNGCCGGNGTCGTGCGCACCCTGAAGGGCAAAACGCTCTCCACNGCGCCGGTGTTGCTGGCGCTGGAAGGGCCGAAGATGTTCCAGGAGAGCGTCATTCGCTGCGACATGGCCTATCTGGAGGCCATTNGNGCCNTGCCGGAGCCNTTTGANATNGAAGAGGCGGCGCGGGCGATCTATGACCAGGTCAGCTACGCGCCCTATCTGCGNCAGTTGCTGGCGCGCATGGAACGNGAGCANATAAGCTAGACCGACGCGCCGCCGGGCGCNGCCCGGCCAANCCNCCTCGACGCGCCGGCCTGTATCGGAGAAGGAGATTCGTCCTATGGACGCCGTGATCCGGACCGAAGGGCTGCGCAAGCAGTTTGGCGCAATCCGCGCCGTTGATGGCCTCGATTTATCGATTCCCNCTGGGCAGATCTATGGCCTGCTCGGCCCAAACGGGTCGGGCAAAACCACTCTCATCCGCCTGCTGTTGGGCCTCTTGCGACCCAGTGCGGGACACGTCGTCGTGCTCGATGTCGAAATGCCGAATAAGCCGGTGCTGAGCCATATCGGTTACATGACNCAGGCGGCCGCCCTCTACGACGAACTGTCGGCGCGGGACAATGTGGCTTTCTTTGCCGCGATGTATGGCGCGGCCGAGACCATCCGCCGCGAGCGTATCGATGAGGTGCTGGCCCTGGTCGAGTTAACGGACAGGGCCGGAGCACAGGCCCACACACTGTCCGGCGGGATGAAGCAGCGCCTCTCGCTGGCCTGCGCTATCGTCCACCGGCCGCGGCTGCTGCTGCTTGACGAGCCGACGGTGGGCGTCGACCCGCAACTGCGCGTCGCTTTCTGGGATTATTTCAGACGGCTGGCAGCCGAGGGAGTGACGATCGTCGTCTCCAGTCACGTGATGGATGAGGCCGAGCGTTGCGACCGGTTGGGATTTCTGCGCCAGGGACGGCTGCTGGCTGAGGGGACGGCCGCCGAGTTGCGCGACCAGGCAGGGGCCGCGTCGCTGGAAGAGGCCTTTCTGCGTTTTGCCGGTTGATGAGATGGCGGCCTGGATGATGTTGGGAGACCTTTTTAATAAGGGCTTAAACCCCTGTTCTCTCCGTGGTTCATTGATTCGGTTGCACAAGTCGCCGCTGGATGGAGGCGGACGATGAGCGGAAAACGTATCTTGACACTGGCCCGCCGCGTGANACGACAGTTGGCCAACGACCGCCGGACGCTGGCCCTGGTCATTTTTGCGCCGATGCTGATGCTGACGCTGGGCGCGATCCTGTTTCGCGCCGAGCCAGCACCGGTACCCATTGGCCTTGTCAACGATGACCAGGGTATGGCTGCCCCCGGCGGGGTCGGGGTGAATCTGGGCCGGCGGATCGTCGATGTGCTGGCCGAGAACGAGGCTATCTCCCTGGTGCCGCTCGATGCGGCCGACAGCGAAGGCGCGCTGGTCGATGGCACGGTATTGGGAGTCGTCACCCTGCCGGCCGATTTCACGGCCGGCGTTGTTCGCGATCCGGCCCACCAGATGGCGCTCAACGTTCGGCTGGAAGGCTCGGACCCGGCCCGGAACCGCCAGATCTTGGCCCACGTGTCGCAGGCGGCGATCGGCGCCATTGCCGGGATGGGGCTGAGTGAATTTGCCGCGGCCGATCAGCCGGCCGAGCCGCCGGTATCGCTTAACACCACGTACCTCTACGCCGGGGAGATGCTTGATACGCTGGACTACATCGCGCCGGCTTACATCGCGTTTCTGGCCTTGTTCTTTGTGTTCCTGCTGACCTGCGTCGCTTTCCTGCGCGAGCGCTCGCAAGGGACCATGGAGCGCCTG
>JAACJX010000684.1 GCA_014237545.1 Ardenticatenia bacterium
CGCAATGGGCGGACTGGTTCGAAGGATTGACCATCATTTTGATAGATGATGGCGACACGATTTTGACTGGCCCGGTGATCGATCAGGCGGCGTTATATGGGCTGCTCAAAAAAGCGCGTGATTTGGGTTTGTCGCTGGTTTCGATCAACGCTATTAAGCCCGGATCTCCGGCCAACCTCGGGACGGATCAAGCGGTTCAACCCGAAGTCGCAGAGCCGGGCCACGACAGTGACCCGATCAACATCATTCCAACAATTGAGAATTTATGAACACAATCGCAACTTCCGTGAAAAAGATCGATACGAAAGCCCTGCTTTCAACCCTCTGGATCGTCGTGGCGCTCAATATGGTGAAAGCGGATGTGCTTTCGCTGTACATTCCCGGTTCGGTCGAGGAAGTAGCCAGAACGGCCGGCGACACGCCCATCCCGCTGCTGATGCTAGGCGGGGCCATCATGATGGAGATTTCAATCCTGATGATCCTGCTATCGCGCGTGCTGGAACGTGGAGTGAATCGGTGGGCCAACATCGTCGCCGGCGCGATCACGATTGCATTCGTGGTAATCGGTGGCGTGACCTATCCCCATTATCTTTTCATCGCCATGGTGGAAGTGATCTGCCTGTTGCTGATCATCTGGTTTGCCTGGAAATGGCGTCATGTAGAGGCCTAAGCACACAGGCACTAAAAGATATCTATTCCACAGATTACGCAGATTCCCGGACTGGAAAGAAATCTGCGTAATCTGCGAATCATATTCCTCGGTTGTTACTATAAATGGAGATTGACATGAAAACCTTACAGAAATCCGGTGGCTTTGCGGCATTGTATATGGCCGTTGCCTACCTGATCGGAATGGCCCTTTTTCTAGTCGTGCTGGACTACCCTAGCATCACCGACCCGGCCCAAAAGGTGGCCTTGCTCGTGGAGAATCAGTTGGTGATTTTCTCCACCAACCTGCTCATGTACGTGTTCTTTGGCGTTGCCCTGNTCGTCCTCTCGCTGGCGCTGCACGACCGGCTGAAGTCCGGCGCGCCGGCCCTCATGAGGGCAGCAACCGCATTCGGGATCATCTGGGCCGGTTCGTTGATCGCCAGCGGGATGGTCGCGAATGCCGCAATCGCCCCGACAGTCGCGCTCCATGCCACGGACCCGGCGCAGGCAGCGGTGGCGTGGCAAGGCATTGAAGCGGTAGCCGCCGGTCTGGGCAACGGCAACGGCGAAATCCTGGGCGGCCTCTGGGTGCTGCTGGTCAGTGTGGTCGGGCTGCGGACCGGCGGGCTGACCAAGGGGCTGAACCGCCTCGGTCTGCTGGTTGGCGCGGTGGGCATTCTCTCGCTGATTCCCGCGTTTACCGAAATACTAACCGGTATTTTCGGCGTGGGTCAAATGGTCTGGTTCGNCCGGCTGGGAATCGTGCTTTTGCGCGGACACGCGGCCGAAACAGCCTCATACGGGNCGCCTTCATCCATCGCNACCNCNTTGTAGACCAACAAGACCTGACGGGCCGGCGATATGGGTATTGGTCCAGACGACGCCTTTATCGCCGACCTGTCAGGTCTGTTTTATCAGGACGAATTGATCACAGCGTGCTATCATTTCCCCATCGTGGCCGCGCCGCGTGCCGCTAGCCTATTGGAGAATTCCCATGACCATCGCTCGCGTCAGTGAACTAATCGCCCAGAAAGGCCGCGAGGACGAATTGCGCGATTTTATTGAGGTTGTCGTGCGTCCCAACGTCCAGCGCTCGCCCGGTTCCGTCGCCTGCCTTGCCTTTCGCAACCGCGAGAACCCGGCCAAATTCCTGATNATCGAGGAATGGGACAGCCCAGAGGCCCAGCGTGCTGCCCTGCTGGCCACTCCCCCAGAGCAGGTGCGCCACTTGCGTATTCTACTCGCCAGCGGCGGGTCTGCGGCTCTATACGACCCGCTGCCCTGACCGGAAATCCGTGGCCTGTTTAGCGATTTCAGCTATCCTATCGCCACTCCGGCGCATTGTCCGGATCAAATCACTCGACCCACAGGATAGCATTGATGAAACTCACTGCCCCGCAGCCGACCCCCTTCACCCCCGAACGCGCCGCGCGCTTTGACGAATTGCAGCGAAAGCTGGCTCCCCTCTGGCGGCTCATCGGCCGCACCGACCCCGGCGGCGAGGTGCAGGACGAAAACACGCTCGTCGTGTTGCCCTCGCTGACCGGCGAGATTCGCGTGCCCGGCTCAATCCACAAGATCTACGAAGAGCGATTCCTGTTCATGACATTCCTGCTNCGGCAACCGCGCTTGCGACTGGTCTACATCACGTCGCAGCCTGTCGCGCCGCTGACGCTCGACTATTACCTGCACAACTTNCCCGACGTGACNGTCAGCCACGCCCGCAAGCGNCTNCATCTGCTNTCACCGCAGGACGGCTCCAACCGCTCGCTGGTGGAGAAAGTNCTCGAGCGGCCGTGGTTTGTCCGCCAGATCCGCGAGCACATCCCCGACCTCGAGCGCGCCCACCTGGCCCCCTTCCTGACCACCGACCTGGAGCGCGAGCTGGCGCTGCAACTCGATATTCCCATGTACGCCGCCGACCCNCGCCATTTTGCTTTGGGCGGCAAGAGCGGCGCGCGGCGCGTCTTTGCCGAGGANGGGCTGCGCCACCCGNTGGGCGCGGAGAACATCCACACCGAGNCGGAGTTTGTGGCCGCGATTGGNGCGATGCGCCGCNAAAAGCCGGNNATCGGNCGCGTCATCACCAAACAAAACCAGGGCGTGTCGGGCATGGGCAACGCCGTGGTGNACTTGCGCGGCCTGCCGGAACCGGGCGCGACGGGCGAGGAAGCCGCNATCGCGGANCGCNTGCGAGCGATGAAGTTCGAGGTCGCCGGGCTNACCTACGNCGANTACATGAACGGCGTGGCNGNGCAAGGNGGCATCGTTGAGGAGATGGTCGAGGGCGAAGAGATNCGCAGCCCCAGCGTGCANATGCGCATCTCTCCCCTGGGCAANGTGGANATTTTGTCCACNCACGANCAGATGCTCGGCGGGCCCAGCGGCCAGAGCTATCTNGGGGCGATATTCCCCGCCGATCCGGCNTACAGCCGGCTGATCACCCGCGAGGCGGCCAAGATCGGCGAGCGGTTTGTGCGCGAGGGGATCGTCGGCCGTTTCGCGNTCGATTTCCTGACCGTCANGAANNGCGCCGGCGAGTGGGAGCCTTATGCCATNGAGGTCAANCTGCGCAAGGGGGGCACGACCCACCCGTTTCTGACGCTGCAATATCTNACCGACGGGATGTACGANCCNGAGTCGGGNGAGTTCACNACGGANCTGGGCGAGCGCCGCTACTANGTGGCCAGCGACCACGTNGAGTCGCCGGCCTATCGCATCTTCACGCCCGACGACCTGCTCGATCTGATCAGCATCCACCGGCTGACATTTGACCAAACCTGCCAGACCGGCGTCGTGTTGCACATGTTCAGCGGCGTAGGCGAGCTGGGCCAGCTCGGAGTCACCTGCATCCATGGCACGCCAACCCGCGCCCGCGCCCTCTACGACGATTTCATCGCCCTGCTCGACCGCGAGGCAGAGCGGAGGAGTGTCCGGTAAACAGGGTATGAGTCGGTCAGTCGGTCAGTCGGTCAGTCAGGTAAACCGTCCAGCTTAAAAACCTCTTAACCAACGATTAAGGAGTCTACTGACTCATCTCTGACCTACTTGATTACTGTCCTACTGATTTCTGACCTACTGATTTCTGACCTACC
>JAACJX010000266.1 GCA_014237545.1 Ardenticatenia bacterium
AGGGCCGGAAGGCAGCGGGAAATCGACGCAAATTCGATTGCTGGCCGAGTATCTGCGCGGCCGGAGCTTTTCCGTCGAGGTGATGCGCGAGCCGGGCGGGACAGCCATCGGCGACCAGATCCGCCACGTTTTGCATGACACTGCCAACACGGCGATGTCGCCAACGGCTGAGGTGTTGCTGTATTCGGCCTCGCGCGCCCAGCTCGTGGCCGAAAGAATACGGCCGGCTCTGGCAGCCGGCCGTGTCGTCTTGTGCGACCGGTATGCCGACAGCACAATGGCGTATCAGGGATACGGGCGCGGGCTAGACCTGGGCATGCTAGCCGCCTTGACCGAGATTGCTACTGGCGGGCTGATGCCCGATTTGACGTTGTTGCTGGACCTAGACGTGTCCGATGGGTTATCCCGGCGGCGCGTCCGGGGCGAAGAGATGAACCGGCTCGATCTGGAAGCGGTGGCCTTCCACGAGCGGGTTCGCGAAGGCTACAGCCGTTTGGCGAGCGCTGATCCAGGACGATGGGTGCGCATTGCAGCCGACCGGTCGGTGGAGGTTGTGGCCATGGATGTCCGTGCGACCGTCCTCGGCCGCCTGTCTATACCGGCCGGGTAGTGTCCCTGTCGCGCTTCCGGCCAAATCTGTAGAAGCTTGTGGCCGGCGCCTCTAGAGCGCGTCGTCGATTTCGCCGGTCTCTCCTAAACCGGGCATTGACTGCTCGATGGACTCGATCGATTCCCCTTTCTCCAGACGGCCGGCAACTTCTTCCAACTCGCCATCCATTTCTTCCCCCATCTCGCGGCTCATCTGGCGCATGAATCGCCCCATCGCCCGTGGATCGTCCTCAATTCCCGCGAGCGCGTCATCGCTCATCAGATCATCCAGACGCGACTCCTCGGCGCGCAGAAAGCTGGTGCGACTGACGCACCGATTCATCTCCACGCTTCCGCAATGAGGGCAGCGGGGGCTGGCCTGGTCGTATTCGGCAAAGGAAAACCGAAAGCGCGCGTTCCTGCCGCACTGACAGCAGCGATACTCATAGATCGGCATGATGTTCCCAATTCACCATTTGGCCAAATGCTGCTACAATGACTCCATTATAAGGAGTGGTCCGTTAATCAGACAAGTCACTCCGCCATAAAATGATGAGCACAAGCGCAATTATAGAAAACGAGGATGTTCTGGCGGATAGTCTTTACAATTGCACTAACTATCCGTTACTTTTGATCTTGTCGGGCCCGTCGGGCGTGGGCAAAGACACGGTGGCGCGAAAACTGATCGAGCGCCGGCCCAACAGCTTTTACTTTGTCGTCACGGCAACCACGCGGCCGCCCCGGCCGGATGAGGTGCATGGGGTCGATTACATGTTCGTCAGCAATGATGAATTTGCCCGCATGATCGAGACCAACGAGCTGTTGGAGTACGCCATCGTCTATAACGACTACAAGGGAATTCCCAAGCAGCAGATACGCGACGCCCTGACGAGTGGGCGCGATGTCATCTTGCGGGTCGACGTTCAGGGCGCCCACACCGTCCGCCGTCTGGTTCCCAATTCGGTCTCCGTTTTCTTGACGACGCGGACCGAGGAAGGACTCGTCAACCGTTTGCAGCGGCGAAAACAGGACACGGCCGAGGGGATGGCCCTTCGTACCGCCACGGCCCGCCAGGAGATGAAGCGCATGCAGGAGTTCGACTACTGCGTGGTCAATCCCGAGGGTCACCCAGAGGTGGCGGTCGACCGCGTTTTGAGCATAATCGACGCCGAACACTGCCGCGTAAATCAGGAACCAGTAGAGCTTTAACTAAATACACCTTTTCTATTCGCGATTTTATGCTAAAAATCTGTTTCGCTGCGGAGGGCCTGCGGATCAAGCCGAAACGGAAGGCACTCTTTTACTGGCGGGTTTTGTTAATCGTGAATGCGAAGGAGAAGAGATATGTGGATTAAAAAGATAGCTCTATTGTTCATCCTGTTAATGTCACTGGCGCTGGTCGCCTGTGGCGGCACCGAGGCTACGGAAACCCCAGCCGAGGCCGAAACGGGCGAGACGGCTGAAACGGGCGATTTGCCCGATTTGGGCGGGCGCGAGATCACCGTCGCCGTTGAGAACGCCTACTTGCCCTTCAACTACATCGATCCCGCGACCGGCGAGCCGGCCGGCTGGGACTATGATGCCATCAACGCGATTTGCGAGTTGCTGAACTG
>JAACJX010000556.1 GCA_014237545.1 Ardenticatenia bacterium
GATGGTGGCGGTGTTGACATGCTGGCCCTCGTCCGTGTCGCAGGTGAAGGTCTTGGTGTAGGAGACGGAGTCGCTATCGTTGAAGACCCACGATTTACCGTTAGTATCGTCGACGTTGATCGAGCCGTTAACCTCGGTCGTCGGATCACCGAAGTCTACATCGGCCGTGTCCGAGCCGCTGATGCCGGCCACAGATGTGGTCNCGTTGGCTGTGTTGATCCGATCTGCGCCATCGGGCAAGTTCGCGCTATAGGTACAGGTCAACTCACCATCGGCCGGCAAGACCTGGGGCAGTCCGCCCGGGCAGGTGACCGTGACGGGGTACAGTGCGTGGTCGACGCCGCTGATCGTGTCGGCCACGCCGGTTAGAGTGAACGGCACGGGAGTCGGGTTCGAGATCTTGATCTCGCCGCTGACTGCCCAATCGCTGTCGGTGTAGTCCTTCTCCACAGAGATGGTGTACTCGTGGTCAAAGCTGTCGCCGGTGAAGCCGGCATATTCCTCATCCGGGCCTTTTTCGATAGTCCAGTCGTAGGTCCGGGTGAAGGTCGTCTCGGCCGTCTTCTCGACCGGCAGGTTGTAGGTGCCACCGCAGATGTGGCTCAAATTGAACTGAGTTCGCGAGCCGCTAGACGTGCCGGAGGCGGCAAGCAGTTTGTCGGGTGTTGGCGTCCAGATGTAGGCATGACTGTTGTCGGGCTCAGCGACAAAGACGCTGCCAGGGAAGGGATCTGCCGTAAAGGTTCCCGCTGATTCGAAGACAACAGTCAATGAAGTGAAGTTTTCATTGCCCGGCATAATGAAATGCCAACCCCACCAACCCTCCTGGCCGGCGGGCGGAGCGGGACAAGTTCCCGGTTCATTCTGAAAACCGGGGTTCGTAGCGTTTATATGTGCAGGATTTAGCGTGGCGCTGGCGGCCAGCGCCGGGATGACCATCATCATCGCCAGCAACAGGACGGTCCCCACGGTTAACAGTACAGATTTACGAGACATGTATTTCCTCCAAAAGTAAGAGACAGAACAAAAAACTCTATCGATAAGGCCGGAACCGGTTCGCTCATCCCCTTCGAGAGCGCCGGCGCCCGGATGCATCCAATCATTCAACACGCGGGGGTGGTTGATATCCTTTCAAGCAATCAATAATCCTCCCGTTTGGGCGCATTTAGCATCCCAACAGACCAACTTTTACCGATACTTTGACCACTTGCCGCCGGCCGTAGGAAGTGTCCCTGTAGGTCGACAGGCTACCGATACGTTCTGGCATGCGATGTCCGCGACCTGTGTATCCTGATATCGTCGGGCTGGTGATAAGTGAACGGAACAATTCACTCACCCAATCTAATTCATCTAGTTAAATAGTACTGTAGTAACCTTACAATTCGCATTACAATGAAATTAGGACGCGCCACCTATTTAGCAATGGGCTGGGCTCATTCATAGGGCGTTAGAGCATTCTGCCCGTTGTTGCAAAGGCCCATTCACGCTAACAAAAAGCCCCCTCTCTCGCNGGGAGAGAGGGGGCCGGAATTCGCGTTCAGCCTCTAAGGCTGGTCAGCTCAATAGCGTACTACGGGCCGAAGTTCGGATCGGGGATGCCAACCACGGCGTGGGCGATGGCCCAGCCACCGGTGAACGGAGATTGAATGTAATACTGGCCCGGGGCGACGGTCGAAACAGTTTTCTTCCCCTGCTTGACCTGCGGGTACTCGGTCGAACCGGCATAGGAATGGGTCTCATCGAGCAGGAACGCTTCGAATATGTCGTATTCGAAGGTCACGTTACCGCCGCTTGCCGTCACGGTCACCGTGCCGACGTGCGTGCCCTTGCTGGTGTCGCACTGCCCAGCGCCGGCCCACAGGTCCAATACGATCGTCTCCTCAGCTCCCAGNGGGTTGGTCCAGCCCCAGCGGCTGANGCCATCCTGGAGGAAGCATCGCCCGTCCGGGCCCAGGCCGAAGGCCGTTTCGTAGATGTAGCACTGCACGTTAACCTTCAACGTGGCGCTGGCCGACTGACCGGTCTCGACGATCGTGGCCGTGTTGTCGTAGACGAAGTCGCCGCAGCCATTGGCGCCGTAGTCGGCCCAGGNGAAGTGCTTGNNNTAGGTGAAGGTNNCGCCNTTGGGCGCGGTNACNGAACCNAGGNCNACNTCGCCGAACAGNTCGCTNANGTCCTTGACNTTGACCGTCTTGTTGATNTCNNTCGTCGGGTCGCCCCAGACGATGGACTCGGTATCNCCATAGGTGTCGCGCTCGGTGGNGACCGTCGCCACGTTATTACCCTCAACGTAACCGTCCTCGTCGTAGGTGCAGGTCAGNNTNTCNCCCACNGNCANGNNGTAGGGNAAGGTCACGNNGCANNNGACNGNNATNGCGTTGCCGGCCAGNANGTCCTCAACCGATGTGATGACTGCATCCAGGTCNCCNTCGTTCTCGATGGTGATGTCGCCGGAGACGTTCCAGGCGCTGTCCTCNTNGCCTTCATAGGTGACGTCAACGGTCCANGTCGCGGTTTCGTCGCCGCGGCCGTCGGTNTAGAGCCAGACCTTGGGGGAGCCGTCGTGGGTATAGCCGTTCTCGGTCTCNACTTCCTTGGCGATGTCCCAGAAGTACTCGCGCGTGTAGGCGGTGTTGACNGTCTTGCTNACGGTCAGGTGCTCTACATCGGGATCGCCCGGGCAGACNTGGCTNAGGTTGAAGAAGGCATTCTCGCCNTCGGANGTGGCTGTGCCGGCTAGCAGCGTGTCAGGTGTGGGCGTCCAAATGTAGGCGTGGCTGTTGTCAGGCGAAGCCACGAANACGCNGCCCGGGAACGGNTNGGCCGATTTGANCCCCGCGTTCTGGAACTCCACCGTCAGAGAGGTGAAGTTATTGTTGCCGGGCATGATGAAATGCCAGCCATACCAGCCTTCCTGGCCGGCCGGCGGCGTCGGGCAAGAGCCCGTGCCAAAGCCGGGGTTGGTCGCGCCGACGTGGGCTGAGTTAAGCGGGACCGTATGGTTGTCGGCCAATACCGGCAACACCATCATCGCCAGCAACAACACAGTGCCGACGGTCAACCAGATAGATTTCTTGGACATCAAAATCCTCCACAAGATTTAGATAAGCGCCTCGACTGAGGCCGGATAGGCTACATTTGCTTCCGCGCCGGCATTCCATTCCGGCACAGATCTCCCCCTAAGGACACGTTTCAGCGGGTTGGTTCTACGGTGGGTCCTGCTCCTCATATCCTCCCTGGCGCCGCGCCGAGCTAGCGCGCGCGCCTGACAAAGTCCGCGTCTAAACGCTATTAAAGCCACTCCAAAACAAGAGGGCCGGGAATA
>JAACJX010000142.1 GCA_014237545.1 Ardenticatenia bacterium
GTACCGGCCATCCGCTTCTACCGGGCCGTCGGCTTTCGCATCGAGGGCGTAGATATCTCTTACTACACCAACGAAGACATGGCTCCCGGCCGGACGGTGGCCGTATTCATGAAACGCAGATTGACATGAACGCCTTGACGCGCTTAGTAGATAAACGGCCTTACCTGTCGGCCGCCCTCCTTTTTCTGGGGCTAAGCCTCCTCTTTTTCGCCGCTGTTCTGGTCCCTCCGGCCGGAGAAGTGATGGCCGGGCACGACATGGTCGGCAATTACTACATTTATTGGAAGGTCGTGCGCGAGTCGCTGCGGGCCGGCCGGTTGCCCCTTTGGGAGCCGGACATATTTGGCGGTTTCCCCTTCCTGGCCCAGCCCCAGCAAAATACGTTCTATCCCCCAAACTGGGTGAACCTGCTCCTGCCCGTGCGCGTCGGCGTCTCGCTATACATGGTGTTCCATGTCTGGCTGGCGTCATTCGGCATGTTCGTTTTCACGCGCGTCATGGGCAGTCGGTGGCTGCCGGGCGTGCTGGCGGGCATCGGCTTCGCCTATGGTGGGTTGCTGGCCGGGCGGCTGTGGGCGGGCCACCAACCCGTCTATGCCGTCTTCATCTGGACGCCGCTTATGCTGGCCGCGCTGGCCTGGGCGGTGGATGCGCGGCGCGCGGCCGCAGCTGTGTTGGCCGGGGTGCCCTTCGCGCTCTCCCTTTTGGCCGGGCATATCCCTTCCTTTCTTTACGTGGGTATCATCTGGGCGGCCTTCGCCGCCTATTTACTGATCACCCGTCGCAACGAGCGCCTGATCGTCATCCGCACAGCCGTTATCGCCGGACTCGTCGGTCTGGCTCTGGCCGCCGTTCAGCTTGTCCCATTTCTGCAGTTTAGCGCGACCTCCGGACGAGTGGCGGAGGCCGACTTCGAATTTGCCACCGACTATTCCCTGCCGCCGGCCCATCTCGTCACGTTGCTGGCCCCCGAATTCTTCGGCGAACCCTTGAGCATCGGTTATTGGAGCGTGCCAACATTCGAGGAGTTAACTTACTACGCCGGTCTCATGTCTGTTCTGGGGATCATCCTGGCCCTGCGGCGGCCGACGCGCCTCTCCTGGTTCTATCTGCTGCTAATTGTGTTCGGTTTGTGGCTGGCCCTGGGAAGCTATGGGGGCTTGTATGAGCTCGCCTATCGCCTACTGCCGCCGTTTCGTCTGGTTCGCGCGCCGGGGCGGGCGGCCTTCCTCTATCTTTTCGCCGTCTCGGCCCTCCTGGCGCACACGCTGACCTTCTGGCGCAACCTGCCGGAGGACGAGCGGCGGCGGTTGCTGCGGCCGTTCTGGCCGGTTGCCGTCGGGGTGTTCGGCGTCGCTCTGTTCGCCGCGCTGGCGGCCACGGGCGCGGTTTTCATGGCTGTCCACCCAACCGACACGAGCGGCCGCCTCTGGCACCAAATCGGCGGCTACTCCCTGGCCCTGGTCGTGGTGGGAGTGGGCGGGGCGCTCATTTGGGCCTATCTGATGAACGACAGACGATTTGGCGCGGAGGGCCGGTCNGTTCGAGTCGNNGNCATAGCCGTGGCGCTGGTNNTGCTNGTGACGGCCGACACGTGGTGGTATTCCTACAAGATGGTNCGCACCGCGCCGACGGCCCCGGATGCGGTGTGGACGGACGGCCGCCAGTTGGTCGGCGATAGTGAAGGGCGCGTCCTGCCGTGGGGGATCCAACTGTTCAGCCAGAACGGCGCGATGCAGGTCGGCTGGCCCAGCGTGTTCGGCTACGACTCGCTGGAGCCCGCGGCCCATATCGCCCTGGCCTCGTCGGTGCCCGACCCGCGCTCAACTGCCTATGACATCCTCGGCGCGTCCCACGTGCTGGCAGGGGGGCCGCTCGATGAGTTCACAGAGGGCGAGCGTGGTCTGACTCTGGCCGGCCAGCAAGGCGCGGCCTGGGTCTATAGCCGGCCGGGCGTGCTGCCGTTGGCCCGCCTGGTGCATCAGGTTGAGGTCATCCCGGATGACGCCGTGGCGATCGCGCGGGTTCATGCGCCCGATTTTGAGCCCGGCGCGGTTGCCATTTTGGATGCGCCGCCGCCATGCGAGCTGGAGCAGGCGATCGCGCAAACAGGATCGGCCGAAGTAATCTCCCACGAGTCGACCCGCCGGGAGATCGCCACGCGCAGCGAATCGAACGGGCTGCTTATCCTGGCGGAGAATGCCTATCCCGGTTGGGAAGTGTCTGTTGATGGCCAGGAAGCCCAGGCGCTGACGGCCTACACATCGATTCGCGCCGTTTGCGTACCCGCTGGTGATCACACGGTCGTCTGGACGTTCCGGCCCACGCTTTATGCGCTGGGGGCGGTC
>JAACJX010000351.1 GCA_014237545.1 Ardenticatenia bacterium
GAATACCAGCATGGGGCCGCCGGGCATCCCGGCCAGCAGCTTCGGCAGCAGGATGGTCAGCCCGCGGTGGCGCGAGCGGGAGTCGCAGTTGGGGCAGCGCGAGTTGTGCTGCACGGCGCGCCAGTTGCTCAGCGACACGAAAGCCGGTCCTTGCCAGCCGCAACACGGACACTCCACGCGGCGGGCATTTCCCCTCACCTCGAAATTCCAAAAATTGGCCCGCAGGCTGCTGGCGCGATGGGCGGCGGTTCGCCACTGGCCGCGACCTAGCAGCTCGCCGATGCGGCGGAGTTCGCCGGCATAGGAGCCGCTGGGGGAAAGGGCGCCGCGCTGTCCGTTGTCGTGAGTCTCTGCGATCATGTATCTGTGTGCGGCGATCCTCGTTGCGGGTTCGCCCTGTCTCCCGTATGCCCGGTATGGTAACCGCATCATACCATCCGTCCAACCGGCGTGGGGCAAGAAAGTGTGAAAAATTTGGGGGGCCCGGCTACCGTCGGGATCATCATTGGTATTGTCCGATTTCTTAGCGTCAGGACTGGCGCTTGTCCTCGGGGTTAAAAGTCGGTGTAATCCACTAGAGAAATTGCCACCTGGGGAAACTGATCCAAGATACGCGAATCAGCGGTCACAAGTGTTGTGCCCAACTCCAGCGCCAGGGCAACAAACTCGCAATCATAGGCCGAACAATAGCTCTGGGCCACCAGTTCGAGAACCAGATGAGAGGAGAGCCCGAATTCTCGGCCAGCAATTAGCCTGTCGGCTTTTTCAATGATATCGACAGCCTGCGCGGTCGTCAGGATTGATTTTCGAATGTAGAGGGCCAGAACATTGTGGAATTNGCTTCGCCACAAGATGGGCGCAGCCCATAACGGATCGCGTTGCAACGCCAGGGTCGCCCTTTCGGAATGTTCCCCCGACAGCAAGAGATAAGCAATGACGTTCGTATCAACGACGATCACGGCCGGCCTTCTATCTTGGCTTCGCGTAGCTCCTGCTCCGTAATCACGTAACTGGCCGTCAATTCGCGTAACACGCGGGCCTGTTCAAGATATTCCTCGATGTTCAAAGGCTGCGCCCCGACGCTCCGCTCGATGCAAGCAATGATTTCTCCGTTAATGCTGCGGTGATTGGCCTTGGCCGCTAATTTNAGGCGCTCGTACAAATCATCAGGGATGTTTTTTACGGTAATAGTTGCCATCTGCACCTCACCTTACGAACGGTTCCAATTTGGAACCATTTTACAGCCATACAGGCGTTGCGTCAAATCGGGCGCGCTACAGGTTCACCCCTTTGAGGAGCATATTAGCAGTCACATCGATGCCGGCCGCATCGTCGACAAAGATTTGCTGAATCCCCCATTCCCGACTCTCGCGGCCAATCGTCGCCGTCATTCGGCGATCGTACTCCAGAAATCGCCGCCACATCGCCGCGCCNTCGGGCAGAGCCAGCACCGCGGCCCTCATCTCCGCCCGAGTCGCGGCCGCCTCCCATTCGCGGACGCGGCTGGCTTCCTCCCTCTCCAGACAGATGATCCGCTCGGCGGGGACGGCTCGCGCCAGAACGGACGGATGCGTGACGCCGCCATCGATCAGCAGCGGTCCGTCGGGGCGGCCTTCCAGATCAGCCGCCAGCAGGTCGAGCATCTCAGCGTTACTGGCGCGGTAGAGGGTGTCGAAAGCTTCCCAGGACAAGGAGAGCATCCAGCCCANCGGGTTCTGGGCCGTGAACCAGGCGGTCGTGGCCGGATGGCGCGCCGGGTCCAGCTGGAAGCGCCCAAAGAAAGCCTCGTCCATGTCATAAACGGGGATTNCAAGCCGNCCGGCCACNGCCCGGCTGATCGTCGTCTTACCGGAGCCGGAGCCGCCGATGAGCCACCACAGGTTCCGGCGCGGCCACAGGACGGCACGGGCGCGCGCGATCAATGAGTCATCGGTGGCGAACAAAGTCACTCCCTGCCTTCGCGTGGCGCGCCCGGCAAGTAATCCCTGATGATCCGCCAGCGGTCCAATTTCTGCTCATAGCTAAAAGTCGCGTTGGCCGGGCTGGTCGAGGGCAAGGCGATGAGGTCGAGGCGGTCGAGCGCGGCGCCGGGAACGGCCGGCAATATGCGCCGACGAAAGACCTGCTCCGACTTCTTGCCGTTGAAGCAGACGGCGCGGATGGCCGGATACGCCGCCAAGAGCGAGAGGAAGTCGTTGGGTTCCTCGCTGTCGGGGACGATGCTGGTGTCGAGGCTGCCCGGCCGCACGCAGGCTTTCAGGCTGTCCCACAGGGCGACGCCGGACTCGGCCAGCCGGCCGACACGCTCTGGATAAGGGGCGCGGGCCGGCACGCCTGTCAGATCCTCGATGATCGGCCANAAGTGGTTGCGCGGGTGGGCGTAGTACTGCTGCAGCCGCAGCGACATTTCGCCCGGCATGGAGCCNAGGATCAGGACGGTCGACGCAGGGGTGATGATGGGCGGGAAGCTGGTGACGAGCACGGTCTAATAAACTTCATCGTGCGTACCGATATCGAGCAGCAGAATAACGTCAGCGCCGCTCGTCGGGTCGCGCTCCAGGGCAAAGACGATACGGCAATCGTAGCCGCACGAGCAAGCCCACAATCCGAACAATTCGCCACTTAATTTGTGTGTTCCAAGCAAGGGGGANAATACGTCCTCTTGCATATGACGTAAAGAATCGNCAATGCGTTTTTGCAATGCTCGCTCGCGCNTGACGAACTTGCGATAAGAGCGCTTGAATTTAGGGGTTAGAACAAGCTCCCTCATCCTTCAGTCTCGAGGGATTCATGAAGCTCGTCGAGNATGCTATTCACGGACTGGGGCGCAAGATTGCCGTTACGAAAGGCCTTCAATGAATCTTCCGCGTCGGCCGCTATTTCACGCCTGCGCGCTTCGATGCGCCGCCGCTGCAATATATCCAGCAACATATCTTGCTGCTCCGGCGGCAACTGCATGGCCGTTTCGAGGGCCTTGTCTAATGTGACTTCACTGTGCTCCATGCCTNTATCCTGTNTAGGCGGGCCTGCTCGCTCATGATGCTAGTGCTNATTATACCATGCCATCGGTCTTACGGCGCTTCCACCATGATCTGTATCTGGTGCGGCTCGCCGACGTAGTTGCTGTCCTCGATGACGATCAGGCGCAGGTAGTACGGCCCCGGCGGCAGGCCTTCGGCTTGCAGCCACTCNAGCTGGCCGTTGACTACCGGCGTGTTGTGGGTCTCGCCCAGCGTCAGCCACTGGATGTCCGGNCCNTTGGGGANGCCCNGCTCGATCTTGTAGAACTCGACCACGGCCGGGTCGAAGCTGGCCGTGCCGACGATGGGCACATTGCCCTTCACGGTGTCGCCGTCGGCCGGGGANGTGATGCGCCACACGGCCGTCTGCCCCGCGCCCAGCGACGCCGCCAGCAGTTCCTCGGTGCAGATCGACGTCGGNANNATGGCGATGTTGTTGGCCTGCGCCCACTCGTGGGCCGGCTTCAGGCTCTCGGCGTTGCGCGGCGGCGTCAGNAACACCTGNGGCGCGGCCGTGGGNGGCAGCAANTCCAGCGCCGTGCCCTCGGCGAAGTGGCAGAAGAGNTGCGGCGGGGGCTGGTCCTCCANNTGNTCCGGCGGGATGAGGGCCACGGCCTNGGGCGCGGGCGGCGGCAGCGGCAGGGCCACNGCGCGCCACACGGCCGGGTCGAGCTTCTCCCAGAAGGCGGCCGGCCGGTCGACGGTCGGCATCGGGGTCGGCGGCAAGGCGCTCTCCAGGAACA
>JAACJX010000477.1 GCA_014237545.1 Ardenticatenia bacterium
ACATATTTCAGTGAGGATAAGGCCATGCTAATTAACGCGCCGGAAAGAACGTTGCCCGGCCCCCGAAATTTCTTCGGGCTCAAAAACATTCGCACGATGACCGTCCAGGGTATGCTCGAGTTCGTCGGCGGCAACTGGCGGCGCTACGGCGATATCTTCGAGGTGCAGGTCGGCCCGCAGAAACTGGTCATCGTCATCCACCCCGACCACGTCCGCCACGTCACCCTGACCAACGCCCAGAATTACGAAAAGCTCAAGAGCTACGATCCGGTGCGCAAATACATCATTGGCGATGGCCTCGTCACCAGCACCGGCGAATTATGGAAGCGGCAGCGCCGCCTGATGGCCCCGTTCTACACGCCGCGCGCGGTGCAGGAGTTCGCCGAGATCATGCTGCGCGACACACTCGCCACCGCCGGGCGATGGGACGATCTCGCCGCCAATACCCCCCAGGTGGAGATGTTCGACGAGATGGCCCTCATTACCGCCTCGATCGTTCTCAAGGCCATCTTCAGCACCGAATCCGATGAGGACATTCTCCAGATCAAGGAAGATGTCGAGACGATGATCAACTACGCCGGCGGCCAGGCCAAAAACCCGTTCAGGTTGCCCGACTGGCTGCCCACGATCGACAATATCACCTACCGCCAGGCGCGGGANCGCGTCCACGCCTACATCAATGACATCATCGATTACCGTCTGGAGATGGATGAGACCGACTACCCCAATGATTTGCTGTCAAAGCTCATCACCGCCGAAGATAGCGAGACCGGCGAGCGCATGTCGCGNAANCTGNTGCTCGACGAGGCNCTGACCAATTTCTTCGCCGGGTATGAGACCTCGGCGCGGGCCATGAGCTTTGCCTGGTACGCCCTGGCGCGCAATCCAGAAGTGAAAGCNCGGCTACACGANGAACTGGACCGNGAATTGGGCGACGAGGTCCCGACGCTGGAAACGCTCAAACGCCTGCCCTACACGCTGCGGACCATCAAGGAGACGTTGCGCCTCTTTCCGCCCGCGCCGATGTACGCCAANGACGNCNTCGACGATGATGTGATNGACGGCTACCGCGTCGAGAAAGGCTCNGTNATGCTGGTCATGCCCTACTTCACNCACCGCCANCCCGATTTCTGGCCCGACCCGCTGCGCTTCGATCCGGACCGCCANGCCCCCGACGCCGAGAAGGAGCGCCACCCNCAGGCNTATCANCCCTTTGCNTCGGGCCAGCGCGTCTGCCTGGGCAACTCGTTCTCCTTGNTGGAGACGCACATCATCCTGGCGATCCTCGCCCATCGTTTCGATCCCGCGCTGCCGCCGGGTTACGAGCCACAGTGGGTTGGCGAGACGCTGCTCGATATCACCAACGGGTTGCCGATGATTTTGACGAAGCGGCAATGACAGGCGCAAGGCACTCACGATGTGCCTCGCGCCCATTCCGAAACGACCTACCGCGGCCGCAGCACCGACGGCAGGAAGGTTTTCTGCGAATACTCCACCGGCGCGGGGCCCCAGTCCGGGGCGCGGCCGTTGCCGGCCAGCAGCCGCAAGCCGCTCCCGTCGCGGTTGATGATGTACAGGTCGGTTATCGCGTCCGGTTCCTTGGAATTCGCCCGGTCGAAGACGATCTGCCTGCCGTCGGGCGACACGCTCAGGCCGCCGGCAAACTGGTTGCTGAAGTTGGTGATCCGCTTCGTTTGCTTCGTGGCAAAGTTGTATTCGAATATGTTGGATTTCTCGGGCTCGAACATGCCATTTAGCTCATCGACCGAGAAGACAAAGCCGGAGCCGTCGGGCAGCCAGGCGATGCCGCGCACGTACTCGTACACCTCATAGGACACCAGCTTCTGGCCAGCGCCGGAGCTGCCTTCGGTGGTCAGGTAGACCCCCTGAGAATCAAACGCCACGCTGCCGCGGTAGAGCAACTGGTTGGCCTTGGATGGCGGCCCCCACTCCAGGTTATCGGCAAAATCGGGCATGTTGCTGTCGTTCGTTTGCAAGGGGTTGCCCAATTCCAGCGGCCCGGGNTTCGGCGGCAATTTCATCATGCTGGCGAAATTCAGGAAGAAACCGACCTGCGATCCATCGCTGCGCCAGNTGGGCGAGCGGTTCTCCCAATAGGTGTCGGGCACATAAACGTCCATCTGGGCTGTCGTCACCGTCGCGCCGGCCTTCACGTCGACNGCCGANGCGATGCTNATCGCCCGGTTCAGGCCGACAATCATGGTAGCCAGTTGCAGTTCGCCNTTGCCNAAGTCNGCGACATTGTTGAAGGTCAGCACCGTGCTGCCGCCCGGCGGCAGGTTGACCGGCTGAATGGTCGGCGCGCCCTGGAAGTAGACGAACCCGGAGAACGAGTCTCCGAAGATGCTGCTATTCCGAACCGGGATCTTAACCGTTCCTTTGGGATAAGCGGCCAAACCGTCGCAAGCCGGCCCTTGCGTCAGGCGACGATAGCCGCCACCCCCCACGCCGACGACGAAGATGTCNCCGTCGTTAATCGAGCACCAGTTCTCGTGATTGCTGGCGAAGGCGATTTCGCCGCCGTCCGGCCGCCAATCGACACTCCATACANNGTAAACCTCGTGCGGGTCGGCTTGCCCATGGGCCCACAGGCGGCGGTTGTTGCTGCCATCGGCATTCACCAGGCGGATCTCGTCGCCGTTGGTCGCGTTGACGTAGGCAATCGTGCCGCCGGCGTCGGCGCTGTCCTGGGCGGCCGACGGGCGAGCCACCAGCGCGGCCAGCGCCGCGACGAGCGCCAGCAGCAGCGCAGCCCTGACTGCTTGCGTGGCCGGCGCGGCCCCGCTATACATTCGCTCTGACTGATTCATTTCACTCTCCTGATACGATAGGCCGGCGGCCTGCTCCCCGGGTCGGGGGGGGCGGCCGTCGATGGGGCGCGGAGTTACTCAGGAGGGTGTTGTAGAGCGATGNTNCTCCGCGCCGGCGACTGTTANGGCGCGTCAGCCCANGGCCGGACGCGCAGGCGTTTATCTCACCCGTCNTGAGCNATCNGAGCGATGAGATTTTTGATGATGGGACGCGGTNGGCTGGGAGAGGGAAAGGTGGCGCGTCTTTCGNTACGGGTGAGCAACTAAACCGCGCGTATTTATACAAGCGGATCGGAATCGATCAAGAAAATCCGGTCAAATTACTTAACAGGCCTCTGGGGTTGGCAAAATCCCCCAGANGCCTGCAGGCTCATTACAGCGTGAGCTTTTCGTTGTCGGCCAGTTCCGATTCCTTGCCCATCATCGCCTGGGCGAAGGCGATGACGGTGGGGATCAACCCCTTGGAATCCCAATATTCCGCCTTATCGACCTCGATCTTGAGCAGCCGCAGATTGGGATCTTCCTTTCCATTGGGAAAGTAGACATTATAGAAGGGCGACCAGAACTCTTCGATCCTGGCCCGGTCGTAGATAAGCTCGGCCGTCCCGGACACGGAGATGTACCGCTGNTTGTCCGGCTGGGCATAGCTGACGTTGACCCGGTTGTCGCGCCGGATTTCGGCGGCCATCGTCGTGTCGTCGGAGGTGATGAACCACACGTCGCCGTCAAATTCGGCCTTCTGGGTGCTCATCGGCCGGCTGCGCAGGTTGCCGCCGGCGTCGACAGTGGTCAGCATGGCGAAATCGATNTCCTTGATCAACTCGCGCAGTTTTTCGACTTTTTCCTGGTGGGTTTTGTATTCCATAACTTCTCCTTATTCGGGTGAGATACTGCCTGTTAAAAAAGATGTTAGCAGGCCAGCGGCAAATGAAACTATACCGGAGATACAAAAAGGCCGGCGGGCATGGCGCAATACCATCACCCGCCGGCCTTGTCAGGTCGAGCAGATCCTATNTTCCATAGCCGGCCGGTTCAGCTGCTGCTGGTCAACCGCAANCCGATGATGCCGGCCACNATCATGACTAGCGACACTAGCTTCAGCGCGTCGCGCGACTCGCCCAGCAGCAGCATCCCCAGCACGGCCGTGCCCGCCGCGCCGATGCCGGTCCAGACCGCATACGCCGTGCCGACCGGCAGGGATTTGAGCGCCTGCGATAGCAGGAACATGCTNAGCAGCAAGGCGACGACAAAGACGGCCGTGGGACCGGGTTTCGAGAAGCCTTCCGACTGTTTNAACATCAGCGCCCAGACGACTTCAAGCAGTCCGGCGACGAACAAAATTAACCAGGGCATCCTATTTTCTCCTAAATATCGTTCGTTGGGGTCGTCCCCGGGGGATTTAGCATGCCCTGGGTCGTCCCGAGGCAGCGTCGATTGGGGGATTTTCGTTGGCGTGGTATCGACGATGAAATTATAAGTGGCCGGCCGGGTTTGTTCAAACGCTACTTCTTCAATAAGAAAAACCGGGTTTCTTCTTCGAAACCCGGTTTTTAGAGAATCGTTTCTAACTAGAAACCGAGTTTTCGAGAAAAACTCGGTTTCGGGGATCTAAAGCTTCACCGTTCGCAGCCGCAGCGCGTTGGTGACGACACTGATGCTGCTGAAGGCCATCGCTCCGGCGGCCAGGATTGGGCTGAGCTGCCGCAGCAAATCGGGCGCCCAGTCGAACGGCGCCAGCACGCCGGCGGCGATGGGGATGAGCACGACATTGTAGCCGAACGCCCAGAACAGGTTTTCCTTGATGTTGCGCATCGTCGCCTGTGACAGATGGATGGCCTGCGGCACGCTGCGCAGATCGCCGCGCATCAGCGTCACGTCGGCCGTCTCCATGGCCACGTCCGTGCCAGTGCCGATGGCCAGACCCACGTCGGCCTGGGCCAGCGCCGGTGCGTCGTTTATGCCGTCGCCGACCATGCCCACGCGCAGCCCTTCTTCCTGCAACTTCTTGACGTAGCCGGCCTTGTCGCCCGGCAGCACGCCGGCGAAGACGCGGTCGATGCCCGCCTCGCGTGCGATAGCCTCGGCCGTGGCCTGATTGTCGCCGGTCATCATGATCACCTGCAAGCCCAGATCGTGGAGCGACCGCACCGCTTCGGCCG
>JAACJX010000677.1 GCA_014237545.1 Ardenticatenia bacterium
CGCCATCTACCGCATCTACTTCCACGGCCCGGCCTATCAGGTTCTGGAACGCGCCGGCGTGGAGGACGGAAAGGCTATCGGCTTGCTGGCCGCTGAACTGCCGCCCAACACCCTGCCGGCCGAGGCGGCGTCGGTCATGGCCCCCCGGCTGATCGAGTTATGCTTCCAGACGGCCGGCGTGTGGGATATCAAGAACAACGGCACAATGGCCCTGCCGCTGGGGCTCGATTCAGTCACCGCCTACANGCANCCGGCCGAAGCNAACGGCACGCGCCTGTATGCCGTGGTGACCCCCCTCGACGGCGGGGAAGCCTATCACGCCCAAGTCGTCGACGAATCCGGAGCGGTGTACGTTGAATTGAAAGGCTATCGTACCGTTGATCTGCCCGGCAGCGTGTCGCTGTGATGAATGGGCGACATCGAACGGCTGTGCATGGTGTAAAAAAGATGTTTAANCCGCAGATTCCGCAGATTCAAGAAATTATCTCCGTAGTCTGAAAAGTTTGCGGACTAGACGTCTTTTATCTCTTCAACCCGGTCTCATTGCTTAGTTGTAGTGATGCTTTCATGCGTTAGAAGATAAAGACCGGAAAGCATCTACATCTCTTTCCTCCTCGACGTAGATTGCCCGCGGGGTTCAGCTCGCGGGCAATCTGCATTTCCGGCGTTAAAGACTATAATGAGCCGGATGAATGCGATCACAAACAACGGCTCTCTCGCCACTCCCGACGGCTCCCTGCGCTGGCTGGCACTGTTTGCCGAGCAAACCGAGTCGACCAATCCAAATACGCCACCTGACTTCCTGCACCCGTTTGAAATCGAACACTGGCAAACCTTGAGGGTTGATAAGCGTCGCAAGGAATGGAGCCTCGGGCGACGGGCGGCCAAGGAGTTGGTAACGGGGATGCTCCACGAAAAAACAGGGCGGCTGTTTAATCTGCGCCAGATCGCGGTCGTGCCCCACGCCGACGGCTGGCCTGTCCTCGCGCTGCCGGAGGGAGCGGGGGTGGCGGCAGTGACGCTCTCGATCAGTCACACCCATGAGGTCGCGTTCTGCGGCGCGATGGAAGGCGAAAACCGGCTATTGGGCGTGGATATAGAGGCAATCGAGCCTCGGGCCACTGGATTCGCGGATGAATACTTCACGCCGCTCGAAAATCAATTTCTTGCCGTCGCCCCGGCGGAGCAACACACTACCTTGATCAATGCCATCTGGAGTGGAAAGGAAGCTGCCCTCAAGGCCATTCGCCGCGGGCTGGCCGAGGATACGCGGCTCGTATCGTGCCTGCCCCACCCTCTCATGGGCGACCGGGAAGGATGGTTGCCTGTCCGAATTGTATGGGACGAAGAGCGCTCGACGCGACCTATGCCACCATTGGCCGGGTACTGGCGGCGCGAAGCCGATCTTGTTATGACCCTGGCGTTTGCTCCCGGAGCTGCCTGAGGGCTCCTGGCTCGCCCATACCGATGGCCTGTCGAATTGCCTCAGCACATTGGTCAGGGGTCAGCACGGATGTGTCCACTTCCAGGTCATACACGACAAAGCGGTGTACGAGTTTGTGCTGGGCCTGGGCCTGCCCTAGCGTGCGATCGGCTCGAGCTCGCTCGCGCTCAATCAAGACTTCCAGCGGACAATGGACACCGATGAGCCACGCGTCCAAGTCAGCCAGAGAGGCGGCACAATCGCTAACCCACAAAGGCTCCACCAGCACATGATCGGCAACAACATGATTCCCTGCGTGAGCCAACGCAGCGATCGCCCGGTGCATTCCTAATACTAGCTGGTGGCCAGTCTGGCCGGCGGTCGTTGCCAATCCAAGGACGTCATCCCACAACGGCCGCTCCAGATAGCGCCGAGGTAACATCCACAAAAATCGGTCGAGCCCGGCATCCAGATAAGGTTCCGCGAACGACGCCTGCAATGCCTTGACGATGGACGTCTTGCCAGAACTAGATGCCCCGTTGATGATAATGACCGTTCCCGGTTTCATTTTTGAAGCACATGGGGGTTCAGGGAATGGGCATTTATTAGCTCAGCGACAGCCTGCCTGTCAGTTCGAGCGGGTTGTTTAAGTACGAAGTTCACCGGAATCAGGCGGTCGCTGCCGGTCGGGCCGGGCGAACTCGCAGGATGACCAGCAACGCCAGGGCCATAAAGATAGCGCTGAACGGGAACATCCAGCGATACTGGTCGCCCATCACATCGACGACGATGCCGCCCAGCGTCGGACCAAGCACGGCCGCCAGTTGTGACGAAAAGTAGTAGAGCCCGGTGAATGCGCCGATCTGCCG
>JAACJX010000274.1 GCA_014237545.1 Ardenticatenia bacterium
CGCGGACATCGGCCGGCTGAAAGAGTTGCGCCGCGACCTGCGCGACGCCGAGCAGCAACTCAACAAGGCGCGCAACGATTTGGCCCGGCAGGAGGAGCGCGTCGCCCAACTGAACCGCCAGGGACAGCGCGCCGTCCAGCTGGAGCCGGAGGTAGTTGTCGGCCGGCTGGCCGCGCTCATTCGCATCCCCAAGGAACACGAACCGGCCGTCGTCGCCGCGCTCGGCGAGCGTCTGGCGGCCTGGCTGGTGACCGATAGCGACAGTCTCTGGCGCGCCGTGGCCAATGCCCGCGAGAGCCGCGACGGCAACGAGTCGCGTCTGACCCTGGCCGCCCTCGACGCGCCGGCCCGCGCCGCCCCGCGGCCCGAGATCACCGGCGAACACGGCATCATCGGCTGGGCCGACGAGCGCGTCGGGGCGGACGCCTCTGTCGCGCCCCTGATCGAGCGGCTGCTCGGCGCTGTACTGCTGGTGAAGGACGCGCCGACGGCCTACCGGTTGGCCGCCGGCTGGCCGCCCGGCTACATGGCCGTCGCCCCCGAGGGAGTCGTGGTCCACGGCGGCGGCCTGGTCGAAGTCGGCGCGGCCGCCGGCGACGGCATTCTGGCTCGCGAAACGCGCCGCCGCGACGAATCAGCCCGCCTGGAAGAAATGCGCGCCGCGCTGACCAAGCGCGAAGCTGAAATGCAGCGGCGCCAGGAAGAGATAGAAAAGTTGCAGGAACAGGTGGACGAGCGAGCCAATGAGGAGCGGCGGCTGCTGCGTCTGGAAAACGAGGCCGGTCAAAAACTGAACGACGCGCGCCAGCAGTTGGACAAACTCCGCCAGCAACGCGAATTCGCCGCCCGACAACAGAACGAACGCGCCGGGGCCCGCAAGCAAGCCGAATCGCGCATTGCCCAGACCGAGACGACGATCAGCGANAAAACCCAACGCGTGNCGCAGCTGGAAACCGCGCTGACGGCCGCGCGGGAAAGGCTGGCTGCCTTGCCCACCGGCGAGGCNGAACAGCAGCAGCAAAGCTTGCGCCAGTCGCTGGCGGCNGCGCAGACCATCCTGGCCGGGCGGCAAGCCGTCGTCGATAGCCGNCGGGCGACGCTCAACCANTCCGAAGGCCAGCTCGCCCGGTTGCGGCAGCGGCTGGNCGGGCTGCGCGAGCAACTGGCCGGTCTCGGCCGCGAAGANGACGACGCCGAAACGCTTGTCCTGGAGCAGGAGCTGGNCGANATCGAGACGGCCCTGGCCCCGCTGCTGGGCGGCATAGANANCGACCGCGGGCTGCTGGGNCGACTGCAAACGGACTCGCCCGCGCTGCAACGCCANNCNCACGATCTGGAGACGCAGCTAACCCAGGTGCGCATCCGCCAGACACAGCACGAAAACCAGATCGAGGGCTTGCAGGAGCGCATNCGGGCCGACCTGGGACTGGTGTCTCTCAGCTACGACGCCGAACAGACNGGCGCCCACCCCCTGCCGATACGCGAGGTGGTCGAAGAATTGCCGGNNGTGGCCGAANTGCCGCCCGACATCGAGGAGAACATCCACCACTTCCGCGGCCAGTTGCAGCGNATGGGGCCGGTCAATCCCGACGCCCCGGCCGAGCTCGCCGCCACCGAAGANCGCTTNGANTTCCTGACNCAGCAGGTCGGCGACCTGACCGAGACGGANGCCCAACTGCGCGGCGTGATCGCCGAANTGGACGAGTTGACCTCAAAAGCGTTCTCCAAAACCGTCGAGGAGGTCAACGGCATTTTCGACCANACCTTCCAGCAGCTCTTNGGCGGNGGGTCGGGCAAGCTGGTCATGACCGACCCCGACGACCCGACCAGCAGCGGCGTGGAGATCATCGCCCGGCTGCCCAACCGCCGCGAACAGGGGCTGGCGCTGCTGTCCGGCGGCGAGCGNTCGCTGACNGCCGCCGCGCTCATCTTTTCCCTGCTCAAGGTCGCCCCGCCNCCCTTCTGCGTGCTCGATGANGTNGACGCCGCGCTCGACGAGGCCAACGTCAACCGCTTCCGCGACGTGCTGCGCGAGCTGGGCCGNCACACNCAGTTCATCCTCATCACCCACAACCGCGGGACCGTCCAGGCCGCCCAGACGCTCTANGGCGTCAGCATGCAGCCGGACAGTTCCAGCCAGGTCATCTCCATCAAGCCGGAAGAATACCTGCGCCGGGCTTAAAAAAATCGAACGCGGATGACGCGGATTGACACNGANTANCGCNNNCAGTTNTAAACAANCTGCCCGATCTGCGATCATCTCCCCNTGACCTTAGATTGCCGCCTCGCGGCCGCTCCCATATAATCATGAGCGTGAAATGAGCAGGCGCGACGGGAATCACGGCTGCGGGCTTGTTTCCGCGCCCCTTTTCCTGTGCCTTCCCAATTTATATTTCCCANCCCTGCCNACCCTANNAAGNTGGCCNGGGTTGAACGGATCCAACCAAACCNAGACGGAGAAACCATGCGTACCCCATTTGTTGCCGGAAACTGGAAAATGAACAAGACCCCCGACGCGGCGGCGGCTTTTGTGCGCGAGATCGCGCCGGAGTTNAACGCNATCGACGGGATCGATATCGCCGTGTGCCCGCCNTTTCTCGCCNTTCCCGCTGTCGCCCAGGCGCTGGCNGGGACGAAGATCGGCGTCGGCGCGCAAAATATGTATTACGAAGTAAGCGGCGCCTACACCGGCGAAATCTCCCCGGCCATGCTCCAGGGCTTGTGCCGCTACGTCATCCTTGGCCACTCCGAGCGCCGCGCCCTGTTTGGTGAGACGGATGAGGGTGTCAACAAGAAGATCAAGGCCGCTTTGGAACACAACCTGACCCCCATCGTCTGCGTCGGCGAGAGCCTGGCCCAGAACGANGCCGGCGAGACCCAGTCCTTCGTCAGCGGNCAGGTNCGCGCCGCCTTCGCCGGGCTGGAAAGCTGGCAGGCGGCCGTCTGCGTCGTCGCCTACGAGCCGATCTGGGCCATCGGCACNGGCCGCTCGGCCACNGCCCAGCAGGCGGGNGANATCATCCGCACCAGCGTCCGCGANGTGCTGGCCGNCCTGTTNGGCAACGAGACGGCNCAGGCCATNCGCATNCAGTACGGCGGCAGCGTGACNGAAGAGAACATCGGCGACTACATGCGCCANCCGGACATCGACGGCGCGCTGGTGGGTGGCGCNTCGCTCAAGCCGTCCTTCATCAACCTCGTCCGCTCGGCCGTCGTCTAGCCCCATGAGCGACGCGCTGATGCCCCTGCTCTGGGCGGCCCTGTCGNTGATCTGCCTGCTCTTTTTGCAGCGCTGGATCCACGCGCACCTGCACGGCGTCAGCCTGCTGCTGGTCGGCCGTCCGGAGTGGGCCGTCATCGTCTATGCCGTGGTCCTGTTCCCCGGCGTGCTGCTGCACGAGGCCAGCCACTGGTTGACGGCCACCCTGCTGGGCGTGCGCACCGGCGGCGTGTCCCTCTTGCCCCANCGCCAGCCCGACGGCTCGCTACAGTTGGGTTACGTGGAGTATTACAAAGGCCCCAAGGTCGGCCCCATCCGCGAGAGCCTGATCGGCGCGGCCCCCCTGGTGGCCGGAACAATCNCCATCCTGCTCATCGGCCGCCACGTGTTCNGCGTCACCAGTCTGGCCGACGCNATCCGCGCCGGCGACGTCAACATCCTGGCCGATGCCATGGCCCAACTGTTGGCCGTGCCCAACGTGCTGGTCTGGCTCTACCTGATATTTGCCATCAGNAACGCCATGATGCCCAGCCGGTCCGACCGCCATGCCTGGCCGGCCTTCGCGCTTGTCATGGGCATCGTCGCNGTCGTCGTCGGCTACCTGGGGCGCAGCACGCCCCTGCTCGATAACCTGGCCCAGCCGGTGGCGGTGCTGTTCGGCTATTTGGGCACAGCCTTCTCGATCGCCATCGCNGTCGATCTGCTGTGCATCGGCCTCATCGCNCTGGCCGAATGGGCGCTCGGCCGCCTNNGAGGGGCCAGCGTTGTCTATGGNCGTGGCGCNAACGAGGAAACCGCGGCCTAGCCCGGAAGAGGACTNCCCTCATGCAGCCAAGTATCCGCACCATCCTGTCGACGACCGAGATTTTCGACAACTTCAGCGACTCCCAACTGACGCTGGTAGCCGCGCTTTGCACGCCGGTTACCTACAACCAGGGCCACGTGCTGCTATCCGAGAACGAACAATCGGATGAGATGTACATCATCGGCCGTGGCGGGGTCGAAGTGCTGGTCAATCCCGCCGCCGTCAGTTCCGGCGCCCAGGACAACACAGAGCCGGTCGTGCTGACCGAGTTGCGGCAGGGGCAAGTCGTGGGCGAGGTCGCGCTGGTGGACCAGGGTGTGCGCTCGGCTACCATTCGCGTCAGCCGCGACGACACCCTGCTGCTGCGACTCCGGCGCGATCAACTCATGCGCCTAGGCGAGACCTATCCCGTGCTGGGTTTCAAGCTGATGCGCAATCTGGCGTCAGAACTGGCGACGAAGATTCGCAACACCGACTGGCTCGTGCGGCAGTATCAGTTGCGGCTGCAATCAGAGGAACCGGACAGTCAATAACGGAGCGGCCCCATACGGTCGCTTTTCAGGAGGCATATGCGCATCGGAATGGTGTCGGCCACGTATGATCAGTCGGTGGTCAACGGGGCCGTCCGAATGGTGACGCTCTACAAGGAACACCTGGAGGCGTTGGGCCACGAGGTGTACATCTTCACCCTGGGCGAGCCGGCCGAAACCGATGCCGAGGCGCGCGTCATCCGCTCCCCCGGCCTGCGGCTGGGCGGACACGGGTACTACGTCAGCATAAGCTACACCCGCGAGGCGCAGGCGCTGCTGCAACAGATGGACATCGTCCATTGCCACCATTTACTGATGAGCGTCGAACTAGCCCATCGCTATGTCCAGTGCCCCGTCGTCTATACGAACCACACTCGCTACGACCTCTATACCGGCACCTACACGCCCCTGCCCCAGCCCGCGGCCGACGCCATCATGCGCCAGATCTGGCCGGAGTTCACCGACCTGGCCGATGTCGTCATCGCTCCGTCCGAGGGCGTGCGCCAGGTGATGCAGGAGTTCGGCGTGCGCAGCCGCATCGTGGTCATCGAAAACGGCGTCGAACTGGAACGCTTTCTCAACCCGCGGCAGCCGCGCGCCAAGGCCGACTTCGGCCTGCCCGATTCGGCCCGGCTGCTTATCTACGTTGGCCGGCTGGCGACCGAGAAGAACATCGAGGCGCTACTGGCGCAATTCGCCGCCGCCCGCGCGCTGGTGCCCGACCTCTATCTGGCGCTGATCGGCAAAGGACCCCAGGAAGCGGAGCTGAGGGTATTCGCCGATGAGCTTGGACTCGGCGACGTGGTCCAGTTTCGCGGCGTCGTGCCCTACGACGAAGTGCCCGATTGGCTGGCCGCGGCCGACGGGTTCGTCACCGCCTCGACCAGCGAGGTCCACCCGCTGACGATTATC
>JAACJX010000578.1 GCA_014237545.1 Ardenticatenia bacterium
TCCTCTACAACGCCGGCTTCGTCGTCTTCACGGTGGGGTCGTTCCTGTGCGGGCTGGCTCCAACGGTCGAGTGGCTGATCCTCGCGCGCGTGCTGCAGGGCGTTGGCGGGGCGATGACGCTGGCCCTGGGCATGGCGATCATCACCGACGCCTTCCCGCCCGGCGAGCGCGGCCGCGCGCTGGGCATCGCCGGCTCCATCGTCTCTATCGGCATCGTCACCGGGCCGACGCTCGGCGGCGCGATCATCGAGAACCTGTCCTGGCACTGGATCTTCTTCGTCAATGTGCCCGTCGGCATCCTCGGCACGTATCTGGCGTGGCGTTATATTCCGCAGACCAAACCCAAGGGCGGCCAGAAATTCGACCTGGCCGGCGCGGCTACGCTGTGCGTNTTCCTGCTGGCGCTTCTGCTCGGACTGACGACCGGCCAGCGGCAAGGATTCACCAGCCCANAGGCGTTGGGGCTGTTCGTCGTGGCTGCGTTCTTCCTGGTCACCTTTATCCTGTTGGAGCGTCGCCACGAGCAACCGATCATCCCGCCGTCGCTGTTCGCCAACCGCGTGTTTCGGGTCAACATCATCACCGGCCTGATGGTCTTTATCGCCATGGGGGTCAACGCGCTCATCCCGTTCTACCTGGAGAACGCGCTGAACTACAGCGTGCAGCAGGTGGGTCTGCTGGTGGCGATGGTGCCGCTGGCACTGGGCATCACCGCGCCGATTTCCGGCTCGCTCTCCGATCGCGTCGGCAGCCGGCCGATCTCGGTGATGGGGCTGGCTGTGACGATGGTGGCGTTCCTCATTATCAGCACGCTCACGGCCGAGACGACGGCCGTGGGTTTCATGTTGCGCTTCTTTCCTTTGGGCGTTGGCGTGGGTTTGTTCCAGTCGCCCAATAATAGCTCNATCATGGGCAACGTCCCCCGTGATAAGTTGGGCGTGGCGTCGAGTTTGCTAGCCGTCACTCGCAGCCTGGGACAAACAGTCGGTTTCGCTGTGCTGGGATCGGTGTGGGCTGCCCTCGTCTTTCGCGCCTCCGGCGAGATTTTGCCCGGCGGGGCGGAATCGGGCTCGGCCGAAGCCATCGCTGCCGGTATCCAGGGCACAGCCCTCGTGTCGGCCGGGCTGGCGGCCACGGCACTGATTATCGCCCTGTTCGCCTGGCGCAATGAGCGACGGGCGCACCTCGCGCCTACAGCCTGATATCTTCCGCGCCGCCGATAACCCGCGCCGGGGCGGCGCTCTCCTGCCCGGCCAGCGGGTCGTGATCGCGCAGCGCACCGAAATCCAGACCGGTGATGGCCTCGATGCGCGTCACCGGCACTTGATAGGTGCGATATGCCCCGTAGGCAAATTCCAGGTCCTCAAGCAAGTTCTTCTGCGTCTGCAAGTAGGCCGTGGCCGAGAGTTGCCGGTTCGCCTTGCGCATGACAACCACCTTCCAGAACTCGGCCGGCAGCTGGTACTGGCCGCGNTAGGCCATATCATCGGCCCGGAACACCGGCCCGGTGAAGACCGTGACCTTGAGGTCGTTGTTGTCGGCGTTGTTGAGGATGTAATCTTCCAGCCCCAGCCACGTGCGCCGGTTGAGGTGCTTGTGCTGGGGGGCGCAATTGGTGAAGTGGAAGGTGTCCTCGTTGGCCGTAACCGCCGATCGACCCCACACCGGGTCGTTACGCCGCACCAGATGTCCCCGATCGAGGTCGTTGCGGTCGTACAGGTCCGGCCCGGCCTGGTGCTCGCGGGCGATGCGTGGATCGAAGTACCATACGTCTTCGTCGCGCTTGATGGTCTTGGTCTTGCGGCCGTCGATGTTGACCGCCGTGTAGTAGGCCAGCCGGCGCGACTGGCTCATCACCAGCGAAAAATGCACGTATTCGAGCAGGTGGCNGCGGCCGTCNAGGCGCGGCGCGGCGTCGGCCAGCTGTTCCGGCGTCAGTTGCGGCAAATCCACCACCGGCCCCAGGAAGTCTGGCTCATACCCTTTCACTTTCAGGAATATCTCCGGGTCGCGCTCGGCCGTTATCAGCGGCGTCACAGCACCCGCCGGGGGTATGGCTGTGGCCGGATCAGCCATCAGTTCGTCCAGNAGCGTCCGCTGGCCGGCCGANAGCCCGTCGGCGACGCGGGCGAGATCGGCCAGGATGCTGCTGACGCGCACCCCCTCATTGGCGACATAGGCGATGCGGTCCTCGCCCATGGCCGGCTCCCACACCGAGCCGTCGACGGCTAGCACGCGCCCCTGCTCGTCACGTTGTCGCACGCCGGCATGATGCAGGCCGACCACCTGCCACTGATCGTTGAACACCGGCGANCCGGACGCGCCGCGGTCGGTATCGGTCGTGTAATGGATGAAGTCGTCGAACAGGTCGACCAGCTTGTTGTTGCGCAATGCGATCTTTTTCGGCGCGCCGCCGGGGTGCTGGATGACGGCAACGTACTCGTCCAACAGGATTTTGCCCTGGTGGGCGCTCAGCGGCAGGAAGCCGAACGACGACAGTGGGACAAGGCCGTCGACCGACGCCGGGCGAACGGCCACGACGGTATAGTCTAGGGCCGCGTTGGTGAGGAAGAAGCGGTCGGGGTCGAGGGCGAAGACGACCGGCGTGCGCGGGTTGTAGTTCTCGTCGTCCTCATAGTCAAAGTCGACCANGCTNCGGCGGGCGCTGTCGGCCGACGGCAGCACGTGGTTGTTCGTCAGCAGCAGNNTGGGCGAGACGACAAAGCCGGTGCCGAACTCGCGCACGCGCCCGCTCATGTCGCGCACCTGGACGCGGCCGACGGCCCGCCCGGCGCGGCGGCCGATGTCGAGGAAGTTGATTTCCACGAGGTCGCTCGTGCCCAGAATGCGCTCGAGCCCCAGCCCGTCGTTGGGGTGGAGCATGTCGCGGCGGGCGTCGCGGCGAATTATCTCGTTGAAATCGATGATGCCTTTGGCGACCTTGTCTANTTGGGCGGCGCGCTGGGCGCTGCGCTGCCGGAACCGGTCTTCGGCGTTTTGGTCGTGTTGCTGGCGGTCCATGGGCGATTTCCTGTGGCGCGGCGGGTTGCGGCCGCGCCTGCCATCAGAATAGTGCAGATCGGGGTGCGTGGCAAGGAGGGGAGACGCCGCAGATTTCGTAGATAACACAGATAGGCAGCTGGGATGGTAAGCGCCCGCGGGGTGTTTGCAAACTCGACCCAAGGGCTATTTATCGCGCCGCGAAAACCAGCAAAATCCGTGTCATCCGAGTTCTATTCTCCTGTCGCCATGTCATTATCATTCCAAAATTCCTTTTGCCCACACTATGATATACTTGCCCCATTATGGACCAAAAGGCATATCNCGATGAAGTTGGNAGTCATGACGATTGGGGTGGAATCATGGAAGATGGGCCGGTGTTGTCGGCCCATTGCAAGGGTGTTGTCGCCGATTCGGTGACCCAGATTCTCCGTGCCGTGGGCGAAGACCCNCAGCGCGAGGGGTTGCTCAAGACACCGGAGCGCGTGGCCCGCGCCTATGATGAGCTTCTCATTGGCTACCGGCTCGACCCTGTGGCCGAGCTGAACAACGCGCTGTTCGACGTGACCTACAGCGAGATGGTCATTGTGACCGACATCGACTTCTACAGCATGTGCGAGCACCACATGCTGCCTTTCATCGGCAAGGCGCATGTGGCCTACATCCCCGACAAGAAGGTGGTCGGCCTGTCGAAGATCCCGCGTATCGTCGAGATCTACGCCCGGCGCTTGCAGATCCAGGAGCGCATGACCCGCCAGATCGCTGAGCTGATTGACGACCTGCTCAACCCGTTGGGCGTGGCCGTGGTCATCGATGGGCTGCATATGTGCATGACCATGCGCGGCGTGAAGAAGGCCAACGCCCGGATGCGCACCAGCGCCGTGCTGGGCACGTTTGCCGAAAACCCCAAGACGCGCTCGGAGTTCATGGAGCACATTGGGCCGGTGACGCGGTCACTGCTTTGATAATAGCAATTCACGCTGCCGAATCGTCCAGCCATAGCTCCAGCCAGTAGGCCAGATAGCGCCACGCGCCCCAATCGTCGTAGACGGCCGTCATCGTGCGCGGATCGGGCCGTTCGCCGTTGAAGTAGCGACCGCTGACGAAATCGCGGAAGACGGTGTCGTAGGCGATCTCGTCATAGCGGCCAATCAGCATCAGCAAGGTGGCCGCCGCGTAGGGGCCGACNCCCTTGATGGCCAGCAGTTCCTTCTTCAATTCGGCCGTCGGCCGGTCGCTATGGAGCAGGGCTTCCAGGTCGAGTTCTCCCGATGCCACCCGACGCGCCAGTTCGGACACGTATGGCCCCCGGTAGCCGAACCGGGCCACCTCGGTGAATAGCTCCGGCGGCGCGGCGGCCATCGCTTCCGGCGTGGGAAACGCGCGACGCGCCGGATCGCCGGGCAGGGGGTCGCCCAACGCGCCGACGAGGGCGGCGATCATGCGCTTCGTGCCGCCCCATTGCGTGTTGGTGGTGGCGATCGTCTTGACGACGTCCTCAAAGAGGGTGGGGGAGCGCAACAGGCGGCCCAGACCGACGTCGGCCGAGGCCCACGGTTCGCCCCGCGTCGCGCACATGGCGTAGAACCCGGACAGGTCCTCGTCGAGTCGAAACATATGTCCGACCTTGCGACGAATCTCATCCGCCTCGGCCGGGGACAGCGCCGTATCCGACTCAACGCCGATCTGGAGCGCCGGCGCGCTCGGCGGGCCCGCGCCGGTTATCTCCAGGCCCACAATCTGGCTCGTCGCCAGTCGTTCAACGCGATGGATGGCGCGCTGTTCCGCGTGCCATTGCGTCGGCGCGAGCACCGCCCAGCCGTGGGAATAGGCCGTGGCTTCAAAGTGGAATGGCGGCGGGGCGGGGAGAGAAATGATCGTGTTCAATTCATACAAGCGCCACTACAAGCGGCCCCTACCCGTTCTGGGCATCCCAATACGTTTCTGCGTCGCGTTCCATCGCCAGCAGGCGAGTGTAGTAGTCGCGGATTTCCTTCAGGTGCGCCAGCGCGATCTTTCCGGTAGCCATTTCGTCGTCGTTGGTGACGTTTGTCTGGTCGTCGTGAGCGCCATGCTCCAACTCCACGCCCAACCCCATGCGAAACTCTTCCAGGTCGAAGTGGCTCCAGTCGACGCCGATCTGATCGCCGATGCGGCGGGCCTCTTCAGCGGTGAACTCCCTCTTAGCCATGTGCTTAACTCCTCGAGCGGGTCTGGTGCCGCTCGTTGAACACAATTATACCACCAATCCCGCTTGCTCAGGCAGCAATCTCCAGGCCAGCCAGCCGCTCCAGTGCCTTGACGAGGGCGTGATTGCCCTCGCTGCCCAGGCCGAGTTGCTGGAGGGCGCGGTAGTATTGGAATACCTGCGCCGTGGCGGGCAAGGGGATACCCAGCTGGTCGGCGGTCTCCAGCACCAGCCGCAAATCTTTCTGCTGCAAGTCGATGGTGAAGCCCGGTCGCCAGTCGCGACGGATGACCTGCGGGCCGCGGTTGTTGAGCATCCAGCTGCCGGCCGCGCCGCCGCCGACGGCAGCCAGTGTCTGCTCCAGATCGAGGCCGCCGGCCTGGGCCAGTAGCAGCGCCTCGCCCACGGCCTGCATCGTGACGACCACGAGGATTTGATTAACCAGCTTGGCCATCTGCCCCGCGCCCTGATCCCCGACGTGGGTGATGGTTTTGCCCATCGCCTGCAGAATGGGCATGGCGCGCTCCACCTGGGCCGCGTCGCCGCCGACCATGATGCTCAGCGTGCCCTTGGCCGCGCCCTCGCTGCCGCCGCTGACCGGCGCGTCCAGCATGTGGGCTCCCTTCCCTTGCAGCCTGGTGGCGATCTCCTTAGTCGTGTTGGGACTGATGGTGCTGCAATCGATGACCAGCGAGCCGGGCTGGATGCCNTGGATAACGCCTTGCGGCCCGAGGANCACTTCCTCCACGTCGGGGGTGTCGCTGACGCAGACGACGATGACTGTATTGTTTTCGGCCACGGCCGTGGGACTGCCGCCGACGGCCGCCCCGGCCTCGGCCAGCGGCGCGACGCGGCNGGGCGTCCGGTTCCAGACCGTTACGTCGANCCCGTGTCGCAGCAGGTTGGCGGCCATGCNGCGGCCCATGATGCCCATTCCGATAAATCCAACNCTTTCTTTCATATTTTTACCGCCTTTGATCGACCAATTTGGGCCATTATGGGTTGGGCGCGCGGTGTTGTCAATGGCAATCAATCGCCTGAGAGTTCGGCAAGCAGCGCTCGTAGAATCAGTTCGCCGCCGGTTATAATGATTGCATCATGGGCAACCGGNTGCGAATGGGATTGATTATGGCGGCGGCCGCCGTTCTGATTGGGGCGGCTGTCTGGTGGGGGCTGCCGCGGCTGGCGGCGGCCCTGCCCGGCCGCGTGCGCCACTACATCCCCGAAGCCCTGGCGGATATCGGCGTCACGCCACTGCCGACGGCGCTGCCAGCGGCGACCGGCCCCGCGCCGGAAGCGCTGCAGCTGGCCCTGGCCACGCCGACACTGGCGGCGACAGCTACGTCTTCACCCGCCCCGCCGACGGCCGAGGTGGTCCTGGCGGCCAGGCCCGACGCGACGGCCGAGCCCGCACCGACAGCCACCCAACCGCCGCCGGCTCCCCAGCTGCCGCCCTACGGCCGAATTGACGGCCTGCCGATCATCCCCCAGAAGTTCAACAACTGCGGCCCCACGAACCTGACCATCGTCCTCAACCACTACGGCCTGGACGTGGATCAGTTCGACGTGGCCGCCGTGGCCCGGCCCAATTATGAGGATCGCAACGTCTCGCCCGGCGAACTGGTGAGCTACGTCCGCGAGCAGACCGATCTGGCCGCCGCGGCCTACGTCGGGGGGAATGTGAACCTTCTGCGAATCCTCATCGACGCCGGTTTTCCGGTGATCATCGAGAAAGGGCTGGAGCCGGACGCGGCGACCGGCTGGATGGGCCACTATTTAACCCTGTATGGCTATGACGACATCACCGGCCACTTTTTGGCCCGTGATACGTACCTCGGCCCGTGGCGCGGCGACGGGCTGGCGAGCTATCGTGATACGGAGCGCTACTGGGCGCAGTTCAACAACACGTTCATCGTCGTCCATCCGCCGGAGCGGGCCGCGGNGCTGGCTGAATTGCTTGGCCCCCGCTTCGCCGACCCGGCGACGATGTGGCGCGCCGCGGCCGACGACGCCCNCGCCGCCGTCACCTTAATGGCCGGCGACGCCTTTGCCTGGTTCAACCTGGGGACGAGCCTGACCGAACTGGCCCGGTTGGGCGAGGCATCGCTCTTTGNCCCGGCCGCGGCGGCTTACGACCAGGCGCGTATGCNGGGGCTACCGGCGCGAATGCTGTGGNATCAGTTTGGGCCGTATGAGGCCTATCTGGCTGAGGGTCGCTACACCGATGTGCTGGCGCTGGCCGAGGCGACCTTGGGCAACCAGGGCGGCCGCAATGTGGAAGAGACGTATTATTACCAGGGGCTGGCGCTGAAACTGGCCGGCGACGAGGCCGGGGCGCGTCAGGCCTTCGGGCGTGCCGCAAGCCTCAACCCGGGCTCGGTCGTCGGCCTTGCGTCCCAAGCGGAGGCAAACGAATCGGCTACGGATTGACACGGACGGAACGGATTTGTTAGATGGCTAATTTCCACCTCGCCGGGGCGTCCGTGAATATTAGTCGCGAATTCTTTACCTGCGTAAACTGTGGCTCTATTCCTCCGTTTCCGCCCCTTCCGTCTCAAGCGCCTCGCGGTGCTCGATGATCCAGATGTAGGCATCAGTCTCGGTGCGGCCTGGGAACTCGTCCAGCAGACGCTGCTCGCGAATGTTCTCGACTGTCGGCAGGTAGACTTTGTCATACCACGAGGCGACCGCCTCCGCGTACTCTACCGGCCGTTGCCAGTCGATGCCCAGGTAGTACTGGTGCGTGTCGATGTGAGCCAAGATCTTCTCGTACTTGCCGGGCAGGCTGGCGATGATCCGCGCCTCCGGCCGCAGCTCGTGCAGCCGCGTGCGCTCCAGAAAGGCGGCGTATTCCTTGTCGCGGATCATCGTGTCGATCCACGTCTCGTGGCGTAGCGTGCGAATGACGCGGCGGACGACTCGCTGGCGGTAGATATCGGCCATGCGCCCCATCGCCTCATCGCGGGCTTGCTCGTCGAACAGCGTTTCCTGGGCCGCCTCGCGCACCAACCACTGGTACTCGCTGACCCGGAGATAGAGGTCGGTGGTCGTCAGTTCAGGGAATTGCCTCTGCAGGTTCTGGCTTTCCATGGCCTCCACCAGCGGCCGGTAGACGCTATCGTGCCAGGAGAGGACCGCTTCTTCGTAGGACACGTCCGCCTGCCGCTCCGTGCCGAGGTAGTAGCGATGGGCGTTGATGTGATCGTGGAGCCGCTCGTACTCGGCCGGGTTTGAGAGGTGAAAATCGCTTTCCGGGCGCAGGTCGTCGAGACGCGTCTGTTGCAAGAATTGGCCGTAAGCCTTTTCCATCAGGACGCTGTCGATGTCCATGTCGGGCGTCAGCCGGAACGGGATGTCAATCTCGGTCACATAGGCATCGATGTCCACCTGGTCTCGGTCGCGGGCGACGGACACGCGGTGATTGCCGTCCTTGACGAAGTAGACATCCCCGATTTTGTATAGATCGACCGGGGGCAGCGGCACATCCTTATATCGCGCCTTGCTGATATTGACCCAGCGGTCGGTGGTC
>JAACJX010000322.1 GCA_014237545.1 Ardenticatenia bacterium
CGCCGCCGGTTCCGCGCGCTATGGTTGCTGTGGACGGCTGGCGCGGTGGCCTTTTTCCTGTCGCAGGTCTACCACCTGCCGCTCAACAACCTGCTGGCGCGGGCCGGCCTCGTTGGCCCTATCGGCCCCGACGCGCCGGATTTGTTGCGCACCGCCATCGTCTTGGGCCTGTCGGCCGGAATTTGCGAGGGGCTGATGCGTATAGTTACCTTCTGGTTCCTCGACCGGCGCGGCCTGGTCGATCGCTGGTCGGGCGGCGCAATGGTCGGTCTGGGTCACGGCGGCATCGAGTCGATGATCATCGGCGCGGTCACCGCCATGTCCGTCGCCGGGTTGCTGAGCCTGCGCGGGACGGACCTGTCTACGCTGGGTCTGGATGCCCAGCAAATGAGCGGGCTGGAGACGCAACTGGCCGCCGTGAGCGCGCCGTCCGCGGCGGCGATCCTGCCTTTCGTCGAGCGACTGATGGCGATGGCCCTGCACCTGGCCGTGTCGCTGCTGGTTTGGCTCGCCTTCCGGCGGCGCAACGCCCTGTTCGCCGTCGCGGGCATACTCTACCACTCGCTGGTCGATGCCGCGCTGGTCTACGTCGGCCAGTTCGTGACCAATCCCTGGTTGATGGAGGGCATCCTGTTCCTCTTCCTGCTGCCGGGCCTGCTCTTCATCGCCTGGACCTACCGGCGCTACGGCGCGGCCGAGCCGGCCCACCGCCCGCAGCCGCTGCGCGAGGAATGGAGCCGCTATGGCGCGTTGCTGCGCAAGGAATTGCTGGAGCAGTGGCGCACGCGCAAGGTGCTGGTCGTGGTTGTCGTCTTCCTGCTCTTCGGCCTCAGCTCGCCGCTGCTGGCCCGCTTCACGAGCGATTTGCTCAAGAGCGTGCCGGGCGCCGAGCAGTTCGCCGGGCTGATACCCGAGCCAAAGACGGCCGATGCCGTGGTGCAGTATGTCAAGAATCTGACCCAATTCGGCTTCATCATCGCCATCCTGCTGGGCATGGGGGCCATCGCCGGGGAGCGCGAGCGGGGCACGGCGGCCATGACGCTGAGCAAGCCCGTTCCGCGCTGGGCCTACGTGCTGGCCAAGTTCGACGCGCAGGCGCTGGTCTATCTAGTCGCGCTGCTGCTGGCCGGACTGGCGGCATGGTTTTACACCGGGCTGCTTTTCGAGCCGGGGCTGGCGTTCGGGCCGTTCATGCTCGGCAACGTCGTATTGTGGGTGTGGCTGCTGGCCTTCGCCGCAGCCGTGCTATTGGGCAGCGCCATCGGCCACACGATAATCATTGCCGCCGGGCTGGGCTTGCTCTTCAGTGTCGTCCTGCTCATCGGCGGGGCCTTCCCGCAGGCAGCGCCGCTGCTGCCCGCAGGCCTGGTGTCGTGGATCAGCCAGCTTGGCATCCCCGACCCGCTGCCGGTCAACGGTTGGGGGTCGCTGGCCGGGTCGATTGTCCTGATCCTGTTCTGCCTGGTGACGGCCGTGGGAGTGGTGGAGCGGCAAGAGGTTTGAATTTGACATAAGGGGCGTTGGCGCGTAATTGGATAAAGTTCAAATCAATTGAGCCTTTAAATTGTGAGCCGGCAAGAGAGCATCACAGTCGATCCGCTAATCTGCCATGGTAAGGCGTGGATAACAGGAACACGGATTAAGCTCTGTGTAGTTCCAGATAACTTGGCAGCTGACGCCACAGTAGATGGGATTCTGGCCAGTTATCCCGCCTTATCCCATGATGGAATACAGGCTCCGGTCGACGCGCTCGCAACTCCCGCCATTCCGTGACGTCATTAGAGGTTTGGCTATACTTCCCTCATGACCCACACCCAACGCATCCTCGATTATCTCTCCCAACAGCGCCACGACATGGTCGCCCTGCTGGCTGACCTCGTCGCCGCCGAGTCGCCGTCGGACGCGCCGGAGACGCAGGCCGGACCGATCGGCATCCTCTATGAGCAGTTCGACCGGCTGGGCTACCACGTGCGCCACACGCCCGGCGACCGCACCGGCGGCTACCTCATCGCCCGCCACCCGGCGGCGGGCGAGCGGCCGACGCAACTGCTGCTAGGCCATTGCGACACCGTCTGGGCGGTCGGCACGCTGGCCGAAATGCCGCTCGAGGTCGAGGGCGACATCCTGCGCGGCCCCGGCAGCTTCGACATGAAGGGCGGGCTGGCGCAAGGCATCTTCGCCCTACGGGCCTTGCGCGAGTTGGGACTGGAGCCGCCGCTCGCGCCCATTTTCCTCATCAACACCGACGAGGAGATCGGCAGCATCGAGTCGCGGCCGGTCATCGAGCAGCTGGCGGCCGGGTCGGCCCGCGCGCTTATNCTGGAGCCGGCCGCCGGGCCNNCGGGCAAGCTCAAGACGGCGCGCAAGGGNGTGGGCGATTTNGAGATNGTCGTCCGCGGCCGCGCCTCCCACGCCGGGCTGGAGCCGGANAAGGGCGTCAGCGCCATCCTGGGCATGGCCGAGNTCGTNCGCGCTCTGGCGACGCTCAACGACTACCCGCGCGGCGTNTCGGTCAACGTCGGCCTNATCAGCGGCGGGCTGCGCTCCAACGTCGTCGCGCCGGAGTGCCGGGCCGTGGTCGACGTCCGCGCCGTCNCCGTGGCCGATGCCGAGCGGCTGGAACAGGNCGTTCGCGCCCTGACGCCGCTGCTGGAGGGCACNACGCTGGAGATNACCGGNGGCTTCGACCGGCCGCCGCTGGAGCGTACGCCGCGNAACGCCGCGCTGTGGGAGCTGGCGCGGGANGTGGGCGCGGAGATGGGACTGGCGCTGGAAGAGACGGCCGTCGGCGGCGGCTCNGACGGCAACCTGACCAGCCNNCACACNGCNACGCNCGACGGCCTCGGCNCGGTGGGGGACGGCGCCCACGCCCATCACGAGCACGTCGTCATCTCCAAGATGGTCGAGCGCAGCGCGCTNCTGGCCGCACTCCTCGTGAAACCGTAAGAACAAGCGATCCGCAGATCACGCAGATTTTAAAGATGAAAAAAGAAATCTGCGTAATCTGCGTAATCTGCGGATAATACTTCTTTATGAACCGCCTGACCTGGGAACCTATTACCCTACAACTGCGCAACCCCTTCCGCATCAGCCACGGCACGAGCGAGACGCGCACCGCCCATTGGCTGCGCCTGAGCGGCCCTCAGTCGGTCGACGAAGGCTGGGGCGAGGGGACCATCCCGCCCTACTACGGCGTAAGCACCGAAGCGATGGCTGCCTATTGGGACACAATCGCCCGCCGCACCGATCCCTTNCCCGACGACCCGGCCGACATTCCTGCCTACGTCGGCGCGGACGGCCCGGCCCCGGCCCGCGCCGCGCTCGACCTGGCGCTCCATGACCGGATCGGCCGCCTGAGTGGCCAGCCACTCCACGCCCTGCTTGGCCTGCCGGCGCCACGACCGCTGCCCACGTCCTTCACGCTGGCCATCGACGAACCCGCAGCGATGGGGCGCAGCGCCGCGGCGCTGACCGGCTGCTCGGTCATCAAGCTTAAGCTCGGCGGGGCCGACGGCCGCGACCTCGACCGCGTGGCCGCCGTGCGCGACGCCCGGCCCGATGTGGTGCTCTACGTCGACGCCAACGCCGGCTGGACGGCCGATGAGGCCATCCGTGAGATCGAGCGGATGGTAGAACTCGGCGTGGACCTGGTCGAGCAACCCACCGCCAAGAGCGACTACGAGGGCATGGGCCGGGTGCAGGCGGCGTGTGCCGTGCCGGTCGTGGCCGACGAGTCGGTGCAGACGATGGCCGATGTGGAGCGGCTGGCGGCCGCCGGCGTCGGCGGCATCAACCTGAAGCTGATGAAGGTCGGCGGTCTGGCTCCCGGGTTGGCCATGCTGCGCCGCGCGCGCGAGTTGGGCATGGGCATCATGCTCGGCTGCATGGTCGAGACGTCCATCGGCGCGACGGCCATGGCCCACCTGATGGGCCTGGCCGACTGGNTGGACCTCGACGCGCCGTGGCTCATCGCCAATGACCCGTTCGATGGGCTGACCTATGACGACGCCGGGCGCGTCCACGTCCCCGACCGGCCGGGCATCGGCGTGGTCCGGCGGAAAGAATCGGCTACGGATTGACCCGGAGAGAAGGAATATCCTTTACNGGATGATAGTCGAGCCGTTGGAGAACGGTTTTAAATCTGCGAAATCTGCGGTTTCCCTTCTCTTAAATCTACGGATAATACATTTATGAATGAACAACTCAAGCTCGCCCTGGAAGAAGCCCGGCAGCCGTTTGCCGACACCCGNTTTAACGTCTGCCAGTTGGAATTCGTCGAGAGCGACGGCCGTTACCGTCTGGAAGGCACGGTGCTGGATGAGGCCACGCTCGACTCGGTGCTGAGCCACCTTCGCAGCCGCGTGCCCGACGCGCGCTGGGAGCGCAACGGTGTTCGCGTCCTGCGCCAGGCCAAGCCGTGCCTGATGGCGGTGGCCACCAATCTCACTGGCTGGCAACGCGAGCCGTCATGGCTGGCCGAGCAGCAGTCGCAGGTGCTCAATGGCACGGTGGTCGAGATCCTGGAAGAGGGGGAGCGTTGGTCGTTCGGCCGCCTCGAGGACGGCTACCTCGGCTATGTCTATACCGGCTACCTCGGTTCTCCATCTATCCTGGCCGAGCCGACCCATCTGATCAGCACCCCTATCGCTCTCCTGCGCCGCGAGCCGGACGCCACCGCGCCGCTGGCCGGGCGCGCCTTTGCCGGGACGCGGGTTGCTGCCGCGCCGCGGGCTGGCGGCTGGGTGGAGGTGACGTTCGCCGGCGGGCTGTGCGGCTACGCGCCCGCGACCGAGTTGCGGCCGCTGGTCAACGAACTCGACCCGGCAGCGACGCGGGCGCGCCTCATCGCCGACGCCCACCGCTATATGGGCGTGCCTTACCTGTGGGGCGGCACGTCGGCCAACGGCATCGACTGCTCNGGCTTNGCCCANCTCATGCACAAGCTGGCCGGAGTGACGATCCCGCGCGACGCCGACTCGCAGTTCTACGCCGGGCCGCCGGTGGAAGCGCCCTATGCCGCGGGCGACCTGCTTTACTTCGGCGCGAAAGACGGCCACCGCAGCGTCACCCACGTTGGCATCAGCCTCGGCCNGGAGATGGACAAGGACGGCATGATGATGATCCACTCCGGCCGCGCGCGGAACGGCGTCTATATCGACGACATCAACGCCGTTGATTCCCTGCGAGAGAGTTTTCTGGGTGGCCGGCGGTTCCTGGCCGCGTAATATCTGCCGAAGCAGCTCGTAGTCCTTAAGTAATAATCACCATAGGCGCTATGACATTTGTCACTTGAGTGCCACGGCGCACGATCTACACTGGTTGTTAGCAGAACNATTGGCNACGCATCCGGACCTACCGAGGTCATTGCAACGAACACTGCACCACCGTGGAGACATCTCCCTCCGGCGTGCCATCGAGTGAAATCCGCCGCAATTCCCCTGCCCCGGTTGTCTGGATTACCTAGTCGATACGTAAACCGGGGTGGGTTTGCGCATCCCCTATCCTGATTCACCCGATCGGATGCAACTGAATTGCCCGATCCTTCCCCGGGCAAGGAGCCAAGTCATGAGCCGCACGCACGCGAGCGCCATGTTGATCGTGATGTTCCTCTTCGCCACGCTGACGGTCGCCATGACCGCCGATGGACCTGTGCCTCAGGTCGTCGCCGAATACATCTCGATAGAGACCGAGCCCAACGATTGTTTTCCCGATAGTACCTGGTGGGGGTTGAGTCCTGATGAACCTTACACCTTCGCCGGAAAAATCAACCCCATTGGGGACGTCGATTATTTGGTCCATTTCAACAATGACTTTGCCCAGAATCTAATCGTCGATTGGCAACCTCCGTCCGGATCGCCGCTCAAGGGCGTGCTCAGCCTCTATGACGATTCCGGGCATTTGCTGGCGGCGAACGCTTGCTCCAGGCCTGGGACCTGCCTCCAGTACACGTTTTCGACACCCAATCACTATTACTACCTGAAGGTCTCAAGCGCTGATAGGGCGGGCGGTTTGGCCTACGAGTACCAATTCACGATGCAGATGATCGACGTCATAGACGCCAACGAACCGAATGATACGTCGGCCGACGCGACTCCGATTACCTATATACAGCCGTACGATTCTTTCAGCGGCCTCCTGGCAGGCTGCGACGATGTGGATATGTTCAAATTCGAAAGCAAATCCGGAGACTTGATTCAGATTTACATTTGGACGAATTGGGAGCTGCTTGACGCAGATGGGCAGTTGATTGCCGCGCTCAACGACGGCCCTTACGTCTCTATACCCGAAGACGGCACTTATTACCTGCGCGTCTTCGGAGAATGGGCATGCGATCAAAGATACGAATTCGGTATCTATCTACTCGAGCANGAACCCAATAANTCAGCCCTGGAGGCGNTGCCGCTCNTCCTCTCCGAGATCGACACCACCCAGGGCCGCGGGCTAAACGTGCCATGCAGGGATGTCGACTTTTNTGCATTTCAGGGTCGCGCCGGCGACGAGGTAAAAAGCGAGCGCAGCCGGGACCGGGACCTGCAACTGCTCGACTCCGATCTCAATGTGCTGGGGGAACTCAAAGCGCCCAAATTGGGGACCATACTGGCAACACTCCCGGCCGATGGCACCTATTATCTGCGCGTATCAACGCCGCCTGATCGATGCGACGAGAAAAACGCATATAGCGTTTCGCTGCATCTGGTGGACCGACCACTATACCTTAGTTTCAACAAGGCCGGCGAAGTGCAAGGCATCTCCTTCACTTCCGGCGATGTCCTGCGCTACTGGCTGCATACCGGCCGCTGGGAGATGTACATGGATCTCTCCGATGTCGGCCTGAACGGCAATTTAACGTCGCTCCTCCTGGACGACTACACATTGCTGGGATTTGCCGACAGCTATAAGTTGCCCGTGATAGGAGCGATCCCGCCGCAAGACCTGATGTTATTCGGGCCTCTCCACGACAGTGATTACAACTTCAGCCTGGGCAGTGAAACCATAGGCTGTATTGCGCCAGGCCTGGACGGCTCTGATGTGGGTTTGACGACAAGCGCCGAGCGAATTGACAGCGTGGGAACGAATTTCAACACGGGCGAATACGATTGGTATTACTCTTCGATTATCCTGAGCACAGAGGGGCGGGCCAATGTCCCGATGATGAGCGGGGGCCTGAGGCTCGAAGACGAAGACCTCGGACGGTTTATCAGCACAGGAATTGGCGCCGATATTCAGGGCGCCTGGGAACCCTATTTTGACGGTTCGATGTACGGGCTGGCCGCGGCCGACGTGATCGGTTCGGATGCCGAGCGCGTCACGAATGACCGCAACGGCTCATATGTCGACTCCTTGTGGCTTAGCTTCGACCGGCAAGTCACCCTGGGCGGCCTCACCTTCGCCCCCGGCGACATAGCCCAGTGTTCCGACAGCCGCTTCGATCATCGCTATCCTTGCGCGACCGTGGACAAGATTTTTGACATCTCGGACGCCGGATTGGCAGGCTACAAGGTCGATGCTCTGGAGATCGGCCCGAAGGAATAACGAAATACCTTAAGCGGATATGCAATTCTCGCGACGTAACCGGGTTCTGTTTAGATGAATCTCCCGGTTCTGGCCGGGCACAGGAGCCAAACCATGAACAACACGCGATTTGCCTCTTTGCTGATCCTCGCGCTCTTTCTGAGCATCCTGATCGTTGCTTCCCCCGTCGCGGCGACGCCCGCCGTGCCCATCACGACGAATGGTCTGGAAATTGAGCCGAACGACGATTTCGATACGGCCACTTACATCAATTGGGACGCCTACACCCGGCCGGTCGTTTCCCGGGCCGGAGCGATCGATCCGGCGGGCGATGTGGATTTTCATTACTTTTATGCCTACCCCCTCGACACGCTGGCAATCGAGTGGCAAAAATGGGGATCGTCCTTCGATGGGACCCTGACGCTTTACAATGCCGATGGCGGTGTGCTGGCGGAAAGCACCTGCACCAATGGCGTCTGCCTCCAGTATGCGTTCACGTCTATCACAAGCCGGGAGCGTTTCTACCTCAAAGTGGCAACGGCAAATGGGGTCGGGGGTCTGGATTACGCTTACCGTATAGAGTTCAACTACCTCGGCAAGAGAGACCTCAACGAACCGAACAACTCGATTGGGCAGGCGACGCCGGTCGCCTACGACGAAACCAAGGTTGGCGCGCTGGCTCCCTGTGGGGAGAATGATTATTTTACCTTCCCGGGCCACGCCGGGGACGTGATCGAGATCGACACCTACGGCCAGTGGCAGGTTCTCGANGCCACGCAGANGGTCATNGCCGCGCCGGACGAAAATTGGNCAAGCAAGTTTGTCCTTCTGCCGGTCACAGGGGCATANTACTTGCGGTTTTATGGGGACGCCTGCGACGTGGAATATGTCTTCACAATCCGCTTCCGCGAGCGTGAGCCAAACAATTCCGTCGCCACAGCCATTCCCGTCGCGTATGGCGAAGNGAGGTCTACGCCGCTTATCTGGCCCTGCAACGACGAAGACTTTTACAGCTTCACGGGCAAGACAAGAGATGATGTCGAGGTAATCACCAATGGGTCAGCCTCTGTGCAGCTATTGGACAAAGATCAAAACATCATTGCCGAACATTGGGATGGCGTAATGGCGACGCTGCCATACGACGGGGTCTATTACCTGCGCTTCTGGAACAATTACTGCGAGATGTGGGGGGCGCAACAATATTGGTTCCGGTTAACGCTGTTGGGCAATACTGAACCNAATGATTCCTTCGCGCAGGCCAACCTGATCGGCTTTGGGGAGCCCTTCAGGGGGCTGGTAACGTGTGAAGACAGTGATTACCTGGCCTTCACGGGAACAGCCGGTGAAGAATTGCGCGTCGACTACAGTGGAGTTAGTCTCCTCATGCAACTCTTCGATGCGGACCATAACCTGATCGCGGAGAGTAATAACAATTTTAACGACATCCAAACCTTCTTGCCGCGTTCGGGTAGCTACTTTCTCAAGCTGTCCATGGATCAGTCTTGCGAATGGGCGCCTTATTCCTATGAAGTAACCCTCCGCACGCTGACGCGACCGCTGTATCTCAGCCTGAACAAGGGCGGCGCGATCCGGGGCGTGCAGTTCACGGCCGGCGATGTCCTGCGCTATTGGCCCGATAGCGGTCGCCTGGAGATGTATGTCGATATGTCGGACCTGGGCCTGAAGGGTAACCTCACCGCCTTGGACAGGCTAGATGTAGGTTACGGCTATCATTGCTGGTATGGCGATCTGTCATATGGTGGCGGTTTTATACTGGGCTTTGGGGCTAATTACGCCTTGCCCGGATTTGGGACTGTTCCCCCGCATGACTTGATCGGTTTCACCCCCTACTCGACCGGCGCGGACACCTCCGGCAGGCTTGACTTTATCTTCGACGGCTCGGACGCGGGGCTGACGACTACGGCAGAGCGCATTGACGCCGTCGCCGCCGTTTGCCACAACTGGCCGCGCTGGTTCCTCAGCACCACCGGCCGGGCGAAAGTGCCGGGGGCCATCTTCGAGAACGAGGATCTGCCGTGGTTCAATCTCGATAGTCAGGGCATCAACACCAGCGGCAGNTGGTGGCCCTACGTCGATGGTTCGCTCTACGGATTGGGGCCGGCCAACGTCACCGGCGCGGACATCGACGCCGATTACATGTTGGGCGGCGATCTGGTATGGCTAAGCTTCAATCAGAGCACTGCTATTGGGGGGGTTCAATTCGCTCCCGGTGATATCGCCCTCTGCTATGATTTGTGGGGCGAAGACTCACTTTGCGAGTGGACCGCCAAATATTTCGACGCGTCCGACGCGGGCTTTGGCGGCTTTGTGATCGATGCGTTTGAGNTAGGCGACGTTGCCGCCAACGATCCGGGCGCGGGCAACTAGCACGGCCGATCNTCGCCTCCAGGCGCGGCTAAGGAATGCAGGAAAGAGCTTTACAATCTCGGTTCGCTTTCCTTGCAGGATGAAGACCTGGGCGGTTTCTCCAGCGATTGGTCTTTGGGTCTCGACACGGCCGGGACCTGGTCGCCGACTTTTGACGGCTCGGCACACAATCTGGGCGCTATCAACGTGGTCGGGGCGGACTCGGGTGATGTCTACTTGCTGCAGGGCACCAAGTTCTGGTTTGTCTTTAACGCGGCCAAAACTCTGGACGGCGTCACTTTTGCCGCCGGCGATTTCGCCGAGTGTTTTGACCGTCGGTACGATGAAGAGGTAGCCTGCGATTCATGGGTCAACTTCTTCGATGCGTCCGATGCCGGAATAGCCGGGGTCAAGATCGACGCCTTCGAAGTGGGGCGCANAGAGTAACTGCTCGCAGAGCCGGATTTTGGAACGATGTGACGGCANTTTAAGCGGCGGCTGGGCGATGGAAGCCCGGCCGCCGTTATCGTTCGTAAGGATTGAGTAGCGAATTCAGCCCATCGCCCAGCATATTCCAGCCCATACCGAACAGGATGAGCGCCAGCGACACGGGGATAAACGTCCACCAGTAGAGGAATGGGTTGCCGCCGATGCCGATTACATAGTCGCGGCTGGTGACCAGCATCGTCCCCCAGGCCACGTTGCCGCCGAAGCCGATGAAGATGAAGGCGCAGGCCAGCACGACCACGCCGCCNACGTCNCGCGCGGCCAGGACGATGGCCGGGGCGATGGTGTTGGGCAGCAANTGGCGCCAGATGATGCGCGANCCGCGCGCNCCCATCGACTGCGCCGCCTGCACGTACTCGCTGGTCATGGCNCCGCGCACCTGGGCGTTCATCAGCCGCGCATAGGGCATCCACAGGAAGAGGATGAAGGTGATGAAGATCGGATCAATGCGCGACTGGTAGAGGAACGCGTCCCAGCCGGTGAAGGTAGAGGGATCGGAAAACGGGTTGTAGATCGTCGAATAGAACGCCCGCTGGATGACCCAGATGCCGGCGATGACCGGAAAGGCCAGAAAGGCGTCGGTGATGCGCATGATCACCAGGCTGAACCAGCCGCC
>JAACJX010000028.1 GCA_014237545.1 Ardenticatenia bacterium
CCCCCGGGATCGTCACCCCCCACGGGCTGGTGGAGGGGGCCCCCAAATGCGCCCGCTTGCCCTCGTCGATGATGCGCTCGAACAGCGTGCCGAAGATGGACGGGTCGATGGCCGACCAGTCCTGCTCGGCCGCGCGCAGCACCTTTTGGGCCAGGTCGTGGGGCAGGGCGGGCACGAACTCGTCGTCAAACAGCGTGCCATTGAAGTGGCGGATGCGATGCCAGCCAAAGTGGCCGCCGTCGCGCATCTTGGCGAACAATTCGCGCAGCGGGTGGCGCAGGTCGCTGTAGGTCTGCCCCTGCGACTTGACGATCTGGGTGAAGACGCCGTCGGGCAGCAGCCCCAAATCCTCGGCGAACAGGCAGAAGAGCAGCCGGATCAGGAAGTGGGCGCGCTGCTCCGGCGTGTACGTTTCCTCGGTCAGTTGCTGGTGCTGCTTCAGCGATTCGGCGATGGTCAGGAAGGTGTCGGCCGTGGCGCGGGTGATATTCTCGCGGGTCTGCGCCGGCATGAAGCTGTCGGGATTGTCGAAGACCCGGCGCAGCACGTCGACGCCCGGCCCGTCGAGAATGTCTTGCAGCGTGACGACTGTCTCCACCACCGGGCGGTTGGTGAAGTTGGTGTGGATGATGATCGTGCGGATGTCGCTGGTGATGAGCAGCGGCGGGTTGTTGAGCGCCTCGCGGTAGAGCTGGAGCTGGCGGTAGGCTTTGCCCAGGTCGGCGTGCGGCCCCTTGTACTCCCAGATGAAGTGGTCGCGGAAGTAGACGTCGGCGAACCCCTTCTGGCCGTCGGCCTTCATGGTGCTCGTCTGGAAAGAGAAATGCTCGCCGGTCGGGTCGTGTTTCGCGCCGTATTCGGTCGGCGTGAGATGGCCGACCAGGCGGCAGACGTCATCGAAGTGACTGGCATAGAGGGCGGTTTCTTTCTGCTGGAGCTTGGACCACTTGTTGACAAATTCAACCGGCAACATGCCCGCTATTGTACCGCCTGATCCTTACCCGGCGACTTTCGACCGCTAACCAGATAGAAACCGGGTTTTTTCTTGAAAACCCGGTTTCTAATTCCGTGACAGTTATAAGTTGGGTCTGGGGGGCCCTTAGAAACCGAGTTTTCAGGAAAAAACTCGGTTTCCGGAAAATGGCCGCTCTATTCCCCCCCCACCACCGGCACAAACGCCACCCCCACCGCTGCGGCGTAGGTGACGGCCAGCCGCGGCCGCCGGTCGGGGGCGCTCTCGCGGCTGTCGAAGCGTTTGGCCGTGGCCGCGGCCGTCTCGTCGCCCAGCAGCGCCCAGCCGTGGTTGCTCGCCGGGTCGGCCAGCCAGGCGGCCACGTCGGCCGCCAGCGCCGGCGACGCCCACGCATAGGCCCCCGNCCCGCCGACGGCCGTCGTGGCCGAGGGGACGGCGCCGAAATCGCCGCCCGGCGCGGCCCACGTCGCCGTGTCATAGAANGCGTGGAGCCACGTCGCGTCGCCCGGCGCGGCCAGCGCCCCCGCGCCCTCGTCGCCCAGCGCGTCGGAATCCCCCTCTCCCCAATCGGCCTGGACGGCGTGGAGCGACACCGGCGTTTCCCCGGCAATGGTCTTGGACATNGTCAGNGTCAGCGTGGCCGAGAGGACGGTCGCCCCCGGCGGGATGCCGCTCAGGTCGAAGGCCAGCAGCGCCCGCCGCGCCTCGCCCTTCTGGGTGTTGCCGGCGAAGAGGTGCTCCCCCGCGCCGTTGCTGATCGTGCCCAGGTCGCTCTCGTAGAGGGTGTTGTCGCGGGCNGGCAGCAGGGTCANCGTATGGGTCTCGACCGGGGCGGTGGGCGACGCCGCGGCCGGCGCGGCCGCCAGGGCGAACCAGATTGCCACAANAATACCAATGCCGCCAAGCGTGGCGGCGGCCAATCGCCAAAGTTTCATGGTGGGTCCTTGTGAAGGCGAATAGATCGCGGATGGCGCGGATCAANGGGCCAGACCTGACAGGTGGGCGACGGAGCGACTGNGTCAACTCAGGGGTTATCCGCCCACCTGTCAGGTCTTTCTTCTAAATCTGCGAAATCGGCGTCATCTGCGGCTTCTCTCTCCTNGGGTCGTTCAGCCTACCGGGCNACGATGGGCANGTAGGCGTGGTACGTCACCGCCGGCGGCAACACCTGGCCGCGGATCTCGCCGGACGGGTGGTCGCTGGTGTGGACGTTGGCGTAGTAGTAGCCGCTCCACAGGTCCAGCACGTGCTGCGCGTCGAACGGCAGCAGGCCGTAGATCGGGCTGCCCGGCTCCAGCGTGACGATGTTGTTGCCGTAGAGCGTGTGAACCACGCCGCCGTTCTGGCCCGGCCAGCCGGNGTGCAGGTGGGCGGCGGTGATGTTGTCGATGTCCTCNACCGCCAGCGAGAAATCGACCGTGCTCAGGTCGGGCGACAGGGCGAACGTGCCCAGGCCGCTGGCGTCGGTCATCACCGGCGGCACTTCCTCGTCGCCGGTCAGGTGGGCCTCGTAGGTGTNGGGCAGGTCGGCCATGCCGATCTGGCCGCGGATCTCGCCCGCCGGGTGGTCGGCCGTGTGGACGTTGACGTAGGTGTCGCCGGCCAGCAGCGCCAGCACCTGGCCCAGCGTCGGGGCCAGCGTGCCGCTGACGGGGTTGTCCTCATCGAACGGCGGCGGCCCGCCGGTGAACAGCGGGAAGATCACGCCGCCGTTGCTGCCCGCCGGGGCCTCGTGGATGTGGGCCATGGTGATGCCGTCCAGCTCGCTCACCTTCACCCGGAAGTGCAGCTCGGTCATGTCCGCGCTGAGGGTGAAGAACGCATAGCCGCGGCCGTCGCTGCTGACGGGCGGCACCTCATTAGCGCCGGACAGCTCCGCGCCGAAAGCCCACGTCTGCGCCGGGCCGATCTGGCCGCGGATCTGGCCGCCGGGGTTGGCGGTGGTGTGGACGTTGACGTAGTAGTTGCCGGCCAGCAGGTCATCGATCTGTTCCGGCGTCAGCGGGTCGTCGCCGCTGATCGGATTGTCGGGGTCGAAGCTGCCCGTGCCGTCGAAGAGGGTGATGACCGGCGGGCCGTTGGTCCCCGGCGCGCCCTTGTGGATGTGGGCGGCGGTGATGTCGGCGATGTCGCGCNCGGCGATCTCCCACGACAGCGTGCCGTCATCGGCCAGCGANAAGCGGCCGACGCCCGACGAATCGGTGCTGACNGGCGGGACTTCGTTATCACCNAGCAGGAAGGCGGCGAACTGGGTNGCCTCGCTCANCCGGGTGGGNATGCGCACGNCCTCGCCGTTGGTGGGGCTGGTGCCATAGTTGGACACGTAGAGGGCGTGGTCGGGGCCGATGGTCAGGCCCGTGGGCGTGATCAATCCCTCGCGGGCCACGACCGCGCGGCCGCCGNCGGGGTCGANGCGGGTGATGGCCCCGGTCGGGTCTTCGGAGAGCANGCCGCGGGTGAACNTNTCCAGCACGTAGAGACTGCCGTCGGCGGCGAAGTCGAGGTCGAGGATGTTGGTGAACCCGCCGGCGTATACCTCGGGGTCGCCGCCGCCCGGTTCCACGCGCCAGATGTTGGCCCCGCCGNCNGGNAAGGGGAAGCCGGTCAGCTGGCTGACGTAGTACGCGCCGTCNGGCCCGACGGCGACCGCCGTCGGCACGGCCTGCATGGGCATCGTGCTGCCGCTGTTGGGCGGGAACTCGACCATGCGNTTGGGGAAGACGGCGAGGGTGGTGATGTCGCCCGTGTCGCCGGCCACGCCCAGCAGGGTGTTGCCGCCGGCGTCGGTGACGAGGAAGTCGTCGCCGTCGGTCGTCAGGCCGTAGGGGTTGGTATCGGGCGGGGTGGAGCCGTCGGGGTTCTCGGCCGCCTCGTGNGCGCCGATGTCACTCCAGGGGGCAAAGGCATCGCCGGGGCCGGTGGACATGAGTTGGGCGAAGTATTGACCGTCGCCCAGCANCGGGCCGGTGACGTCGCGGATGTCGGGGTTCCCGCCCAGGCCGGTCAGGAAGTACATGTCGCTGCCCATGAAGGCGACGGCGTGGGGGCCGGTGGCGTTGTTGCCGGTGTCCTTCAGNCCCAACGACGGCACGCCGGTGATCACCTGTTCCTGGTTGACGGGCATCATGGCCGCGTCGAAGGTGACTTTGGTGACGGCCCCGGTGTCGCCCAGGCAGGCCTCGCCCTCAGCCCCGTCGATGCACGGGCCGTCGCCGCCGGAACCGGCCTCGGCCACGTAGAGCGCGCCGTCGGGACCGAAGGTGAGGTGGCGGGGGTTGGCCAGCCCGCCGGCGACGGTGGACCAGGCCGCGGCCGCTNCNTCGCCGGCGGGCGCGGCCTCCGCGGGCGCCAGAAGCAACAGGAAAAGGGCTGCCACGAGCAAGGCGGCCGCGCCGCGAAGGAGCCGACCAATGGGTTGATGGTTACGCTGCATGTCTACCTCCGTTCGATACGATTGGTTGATAAAGCGGCCGGCGCGTAGGGCTATTTCGTTGAGACTGATTGGGTGTGATCGCATGCGGATACACACGCGAAGACGCCGTCTGGTCCAGGCGAAATGGCCTGCGCGCGCCGAACCAAACCGGGCTTACACAGTACAATAAGCCGGGCCTCTATATCAACANNCAGCCGCGCCGAAGAGGCACTTTATTAGTGTGTCTTAATCTGGAAAGTGGCGCAGGCATTGCTGCCTGCGGGTGGCGTGCAAGTATTCTTGCTTGCGCTACAGGACGCGCTTTAGACAAATCGCGCTACATTCGTATCTCGTATCTCGTATTTCGTATCTAGAACTCCCCCGGTCCCACCACCCGACTGACTCCCTCGCCCANGGGCAGCTTGCCCGCCGCCCGCCGCCGCTCGATCTCGGCCACCAGCGCGGCCGACAGCAGCCGGTCGTCGTGGATGGGCCGCGGGCCGAGGGGCGTGGCGGCNCGGGCGCGCTCCGGCACGCCCCAGCGCAGGTCGCGGTCGAAGCGGCCGCCCGGCCCCAGCGAATAGGCGCAGGCTTCGGCTTGCCGCCAGAACCACCACGCGTCGGANAGCGGTTCGTCCTCNNCGGGCGANCCNGGNTCGCCNGNCCAGTAGCGGAAGCGGCCGGTGTCGATNAGGGCCAGGAAGTCGCTGCCCAGCCGGGCCTTGGCCGCCGCGCTGCCGATGGGGAAGGGCGTGACGCGGCCGCGGCCGAGNCGCTCGCCCAGCCAGTCGGCCAGCCCCTGCCCNACCCCGGCGGCNTCGATGACCACGTGGGCCGGGTCCCAGCGGCGCAGCCAGGCCAGCAGCCGCTCGGCCAGCGCCGGCCGCCCCGGCTCGCCGCGGNAGTGGGGCGAGCCCTGGTCGGTGAAGACGTCGACGGCCTCGTAGACCGGGCCGCCGTCGGGCGCGCCGGCCAGCCGGAAGATGGTGGCGGCGGTGAAGTCGCGGCCGGGGTTGGCCAGCGGCTCGCCGGCGNCNGCCGGGTCGCCCCCGGCCGGGTCGATGGNCGCCACGTAGCGCTCGCCCGGGCTGGGGGTNGCGNTGCCGGGGGTGGTCGCCGCGCATCAGGGCCAGCCGCGCCGGCGGGAAGAGGCCGCCCGCGCCGTCCATCGGCTNCAGGAAGTACTCGGCGGCGACGATGGGNTGGCGCCGGCCNTAGCGGCGCACCTGCTCGTCGAGGAAGNCGGCGTAGGCCGGGTTGGCCGCGGTCACCTGNTCCGGGCCGACCATGAAGACGCGNCGGANGCCGTCGGCCGCCTCGGCNGCTTCCAGCTCCGTCTTCTTGGCCCACAGGAAGTCGGCNGTGGTGCGGACCGTGCCCAGNTAGACGGCCGTNGCGTTNCGGGCGGCGCGCATGGGGGTGAAGACGGCCTCGACGTGGGCCGGGTCGTGGTCCTGGGCCTCGTCGAGGACCAGCAGGTGGTCGGCCGTCTCGCCGCGCGACGCCGCGCCGGGGTGGCTGCTGATGAAGACGACCGACGCCCGGCCCAGGGCGTAGCGGCGGGGGCGGCCGTANCGCCGCCAGCGTTTGCGCGTCCAGGGCGTGTCGAGCCGCTCCTCCAGCCGGCGCATGCCCCGCCCCAGCCCGTCGCCGACCGCGCCGTAGACGATCTGGCCGCCCTGGCGCTGGAACACGGCCAGCAGGTAGACCAGCAGGTGGGCGATGGCCTCGTTCTTGCCCGACTGGCGCGGGAAGACGAGCAGGAACTCGCGCCCGCGCCGGCCGAGCACCGAGTCGGCGATGGCCCGCAGCGGCTCCACCTGGTACGGGTACAGCGGCACGCCGACGATGACTCGCGAGAAGCGCTCGATGTCGGACAGGAGAAAGTGGGCGAGGTTCATAAATCTCTTCCATACTGGTCGCCCATCAGCCGCAGGGCGTCGGCCATCCACGCCTCGGTCTCGGCCGCGGGCAGGGGGCGCTTGCCGAGAAGCAGGGCCACGGTGCGCGCGCCGGTGAAGAGCAGCCCGGCCACGCGGCGCACCTCCTCCGGCGGCAGCTCCCCGGCCGACTCATTCAGATAGACGAGCAACTGGCGCAGCACCACCCGCACCAGCTCCACCTCCGGCCGCAGGTCGGGCGCTTCGGCCGTCGCCGCCAGCACGCGCTGTTCGGCCGACGTGGGGCGGGGGAAGTAGAAGTGGGTCTGTGGGTCAGCCGTCTGTGGGTCCGTGGGCGATCGGCCTGGCGGCTCCAGCCCCGGCAAATACGGCTGCGCGCCGGCCGCTCCCTCTTCACTCGTCACTCGTAACTCGTCGCTCGTCACTCGCTTGTGTGTGGCGCAGGCCGGCGGCTCCGTGCCCGGCGCGGCCGGATTGCGGCACGGGCGGCCGCGGGTAGTCAGGTGCGAACAGCGCGGTTTGTTGGACATGGGGGGCGGCCTCCTGAAAGGATGGCCGCATGCTACCACGCCGGCGCCGGCTGAGGCTATTCGATTTTTGGAGGGAGTTCAGCCGCAGATTACGCAGATTACGCAGATCTTTGCCTTATGACGAAGCGGTTTGTGGGCGCTATGGCGGCTTTTCTGCCTGAACCAAACAAAATGCGAATGATGCACGGGTGATTCTTGAATCTGCGAAATCTGCGAAATCTGCGGATCGCCCTTCCTCCCTGAAATCTGCGGAGGCTGTTCCTATATAATGGTAGATGCCAGCGCCGTCGAAATAACGTACAGTTAGCACAGGCCGGCGCGGTTCCGGCCACGGAGGACNGATGAACGACACCTATCGACCTCGCCTCATCCGGCGACAGACANCGCGACAGGTCGGCGANACGGCCATCGTCCTGGAGACGGTCGGCCTCCAGATCCGCGCCCCGTTCGGCGGCTTTGTCTGGCACCGGCCCGCGGCTGTGGTCGCCCGCGGCCCGGGGGCGGCCGAGACGCGCCGGCCCATCCCCGACCTGACCCGTCGCGGGCAACTCATTCTCTACGGCATCGCTCTGCTATTCGCGCTGGCCGGCCTCGTGGCCCGCGGCCGCGCCATTCAGGAGACAACACCATGANCCAATCAACCCACTACGAATCATCCCCAAGCTCCGTCAGCAACACCTTTGATGCCGTCATGGCCCGCGCCGACCGGCTGTTCGACACGGCCCGGCCCGAGGCGGTCTTTGCCGCGCCGGTGACGGCCGACGGCCGCACGGTCATCGCCGCCGCCGAGGTGCTCGTCGGGGCCGGCTTCGGCGGCGGAGGCGGCTCCAGCCCGGCATCCGAGGGGCAAGCCGAGGGCGAGAATGTCGGCATGGGTTCGGGCGTGGGCGGCTTCTCTCAATCGCGCCCGGTGGCCGTCATCATCATTGACCGCGACGGGGTCCGCGTGGAGCCGGTCGTCGACGCCACCAAGCTCGGTCTGGCCGCGCTGACCGTCTTCGGCAGCATGTTCTTCTTCCTGGCGCGGATGCTGCGCGGCAGCAAGCGAGCCGGTTAATCAATCATCTTGGCCGGGGCGTGCCGGCCACTCAGGAGGTCATTCATGAAACGCGATAACCTGGTGTGGGGTCTCATCCTGATTCTCGTCGGCGTGGGCTTTTTGCTGAACCAGTTCTTTCCGAGCCTGTTCGGCTGGTTCAGNTGGCCGTGGATCCTGGTCGCCATCGGCGGCATCTTCTTCCTGTCCTCGCTCATCGGCCGCGTNGGCGGCCTGATGATCCCCGCTCTCATCCTGCTGGGTCTCGGCGGCATCTTCCTCTACCAGACCAGCAGCGGCAACTGGGAGAGCTGGTCCTACATCTGGGCGCTCATCCCGGCGCTGGCCGGGCTGGGCATGCTCGTCGGCAGCCTCTACGACCGCGAGATGGTGCCGGCGCGGCCGGTGGGAGCGATCATGTTCGTCGTGGGGCTGGCCTTGTTCGCCGTGTTCGGCGGCGCGTTCGGCCTCGATGTCGACATCCTGCGCTACTGGCCGGTGCTGCTGATCCTCATCGGGCTGGCCGTCCTCGTCAAAGCGCTACGGCCGGGGAAGTGAGGCGGCAGGTCAGGAAGTCAGTCGGTCAGTGACGCAACTTGACTGACTGACCTACTGATTCACTGGCTCCTATTCGCTCTCCAACGCTCCCAGCATCCCCCGGTAGGCGGCGCGCAGGTCTTCGGAGATGGCCGGGGAATCGGCCAGCATCCACGCCAGCGCGCGTTCCACGTCGGTCTCTTCCGGGCGGCGCAGCCAATCCAGTTGCAGGCGGAAGCCAGGGATAACCGTCGAGACATAGACGCCCGCTTCATCGACCGGCGCGGGCTCAAAGCGGCCGCTATCGCCGCGGATGTAGAAATCGGCCTGCTCCTGCCGCGGCCGTGGGTCGATGATCCAATACTCGCGCACCCCCGCCCGCTCGTATTCCAGGTACTTGTCCACCCGATCGATCGTGACGCTGGTCGGCGAGACCACCTCGATGANCAGGTCGGGCGCGCNCTCGAAGCGCTTGTCGGTCAACTGGTCGAGCCGCTCGCGCCCCACGAACAGGACATNCGGCTCGCGCGATGGGCCGCCGGGCCAGAGCTTGACCTCAAAGGGAGCGATGATTACCCGTCCGAGGTCTAGGCGGTTGACATAATTTCGCAACAGTGCGATCAATAGGGCAACGAGATTTTGATGTGGAGCAGTTGGGGGCATATGATAAATGATCTCGCCATAGACCCACTCCACGATCCGGCCGTCGTCGGGCAGCGCCAGATACTCCTCATATGAGTGAGGGCCGATCTCGGAGCGGGTGAGGGGCGTTGTGGCCGATGCTTCCATGCGGCTAGTATAGCAGAAAACGGACCGATTGCGGCCGGGGGCGGGGGAGTATGGCAGTAGGTCAGGAAGTCAGAGACGCAACTCGACTGACTGACCTACTGACCTGCTGATCTACTCAATACGAACCGACCCATTCCCCGTCTCAATGATCAGCAAGACGCCCTCGCCCGCGCGGTACCCGGCCGTCTCGTAGGCCCCTTCGTCGTTGTCGCCCGCCACGCGCTCGAAGCGGCCGTCGACGCGGACGCCGCCGTTACCGTTGTCATACTCCACCCGCGCCGCCACGCCTTGGGGCAGAGTCAAGTCGACGCCGCCGTTGCCGCCGTCCACGCGCACCTCGCGCGCGCCGTCGGGCAGCGAGACGTCCACCCGCCCGTTGCCGCCGTCGATGCGAACGTCGTAGTCGCCCGCGGGCAGTTCGACCGTCGTGGCGCTGTTGCCGCCGTCGATGACCAGGTCACTGAGCGTCAGCGCCGCCAGATCGGCCGTCAGCGGCGCGTTNCCGGCGTCGAGGGTCAGATCGAGCGGCAGATCGGGGCTGAGGAAGAACGTCCAGGTGTGGTCGTCGTTGGTCCACTCGGCAATGTTGAGCGTCGGGCCGGTCGGCAGCTCACCCACCTCGACCGTGATGTGGTCGTCGCCCTCGCTGCCCGGTTGCATGTCCAGCCCGGAGCGCGTCCAGATCGTCCCGCTGATGAGGTCGCTGCCCTCGCCGGCNCCGACNAGCGCCGGNTAATTGCCCATGCGNATGGTCACCTCGGCCGTCTGGGCCACGCCGGGGGTAAGGTTAAACGACTCCTGGCGCAGTTCGCTGGCCGGCAGCTCGACGCCCAATGAACGCAGGGCGTCGGCCGGCGCGCCGCGCAGCAGCAGAAAGCCGAATACGGCCACGGCCGCCAGCGCCACCAACAGGCTCAGGANCGTCCCCAGCGGCCGCCGGAACTGGACCACCAGCACNTTCAGACCGATGAAGATGAGCGCCACCGGCCAGTACTGCAGCGCCGCTTGCCAGTCCAGNGCGTTGATAATGCCCAGGTTGTCGAGCAGAAAGAAAACGCCGGCGGCGATGAGCACAATGGGCGCGAACAGCGAGCGGCTGTCGCGCCGCCGCTCCGTCTCGCCCGGCACTACCTTCATCGACGGCTTCTCGGCCAATGGCTCATCATCGGGGATATATTGTTCTTCGACGGGGTTTTGATCGGACATGATGAAGTCTCCTTGGCAGACAGTGTACAGCAAACATTGGATAGTAAGCAGTAAACAGTGGGTCAGCCGGTCAGTCGATCAGTTTACAGTGTCCAGTGGCCAGCCCCCAGTCTCACCGGGCGACAGGAGTCGAGCGACAAGAGTCGCCCATGAACTCGTCACTCGTCATTCGTCATTCGTCACTCCCTATACGTGTTGCCCAACCGGGCGGTTTCGACTAAAATCCGGTATTGCCCTTTGTGCAATTTGAAAAGTACGTATTCTGATGGGTGGCCACTTTCAGACCTGACAGGTGTGCGGTGCAGAGCCCCTTTCCTATATAGAGACTTCGTCCGCACACCTGTCAGGTCTTCGATCAAGTGTCCTCGCATCGGGTTTAAATTCATCCGGGGAACCGGGTTTCTTTTTGAGATGGACCAACCAAACATGGAGTGAATCGAGCCGGACGGATTGAAGCCAAGCGCCTCAACCCGTTCTGTTTGCGTTTGCCCCATCATGGCCGACCGAGTCCGCCCCAGAAACCCGTTGACCCGCAGCAGAAGCCAGGCCGCGGCCCGGTTTCAAGGATTCTAAATTACCTTAGAGGTTGACTTACTCATGAAGGAATATCAGACCGGACAGATTCGCAACATCGCCCTCGTTTCGCATAACGGCGCCGGAAAGACGACGCTGGTCGAGCGAATTCTCTTCAAGACCGGGGCGATCACGCGCATGGGCAGCGTCATGACGGGCACGGCCCACATGGACTTCGAGGAAGAAGAAGTCTCGCGCAACAGCTCCATCGCCACGGCCATCGCGCCGGTGGAGTGGAAGAACACCAAGTTAAACCTGCTCGACACGCCCGGCTTCCTCGACTTCATCGGCGAAGTGAACAGCGCCATGAAGGTGGCCGATAGCGCCGCNGTGCTCATCGAGGCNGTCTCCGGCGTCGAGGTCGGCACCGANGCCGTCTGGGCCGCGGCCGACACCTACGGCCGGCCCCGCGTGCTCGTCGTCAACAAGATGGACCGCGAGAACGTGCGCGTCCGCCGCGTNAAGGAAAGCATCANCAATAACCTGAGCGCCCACTTNGTTGACCTGCAACTGCCCATCGGCGAAGGCACCTCATTCAAGGGNGTCATTGACCTGCTGCACATGGAAGCTCGCCTGGGCGAGAAGGGCGACAAGGCGCCCATCCCGGCCGACATGCAGTCCGCGGCCGAGGAAGCCCGCGCCGCGCTGGTCGAGGCCGCGGCCGAGGGGGACGACGAACTGATCGAGAAGTTCCTCGAGGGCGAGGAATTGACCGGTGAGGAAGTGGCCCGCGGCCTGAAGGAAGCCGTCATCAACGGCGCGGTCGTGCCCATCCTCTACTGCGCCGGCGAGAGTGGTATCGGCGTCGACGCCCTGCTCGACGCGTTCGTCGAGCTGCTGCCCGCGCCCAACGAGACCGGCGGCTTCGAGGCCACCAGCGCCAAGGGCGAGACCGCGACATATGAAGTCAGCGACAAATCGCCGCTGGCTGTCTTCGTCTTCAAGAGCCGCGAGGACAACTTCGGCAAGACCAGTTACCTGCGCGTCTATGGCGGCGCGCTNTCGTCCGACTCGCGNATCTGGGATCCCGGTCGCGGCGCGGAAGTGCGCGTCGGCGCGCTGCAAGTCACCAGCGGCAAGGAAAACTCGCCCATCGGCAAGCTCCACGCCGGCGACATCGGCACGGTCGTGAAGCTGGGCGACGCCGCCACCAACGACACGCTGGGCGACCGCGGCAACGCCCTGTCCATTGCCCCCATCGGCCAGCCCAANCCGCTGGCCTCGGTGGCCATCCATCCGGTGTCGCAGGCCGACACGGCCAAGCTGAGCCAGTCGCTCAACCGCCTGGTGGCCGAGGACCCGACGCTGCACTGGTCGACCGAGCCGTCGACGCACGAGACGATCCTGTCCGGCATGGGCCAGGCCCACCTCGACATCGCCGTCCACAAGGCGCTGTCGAAGTTCGGCGTCCACCTGCGCACGACCACGCCCAAGGTCCCCTACCGCGAGACGATCACCAAATCGGCCGACGCCGACTACACCCACAAGAAGCAGACCGGCGGCGCGGGGCAGTATGCCCGCGTCATGCTGCGCGTCGAGCCGGTCGAGGAGTCGCGTGGCTTCGAGTTCGGCTCGGAGATCTTCGGTGGCGCGGTGTCGGCNCCATTCGTGGCCGCCACGGAGAAGGGCTGCCGCCAGGCGCTGGAAGGCGGCGTGCTGGCCGGCTACCCGGTGGTCGGCGTCCGCGCCGTCATCACCGACGGCAAGATGCACCCCGTCGACTCGAAGGAAATCGCCTTCCAGACCGCCGGCCGCGAGGGCTTCAAGGAAGCGGTGC
>JAACJX010000449.1 GCA_014237545.1 Ardenticatenia bacterium
GGTCCCGCTCTATCCTCGCCCGGCGGCCGGGACTGGTGGCGGGCGAAGCCGGCGTTGCGGGTGGCGGATGACGAGCGTCGTTCACCCAACCTGGCGCGAGCGAGCCGGCTCTCGCCTGAGGTCCTGGGCCCCTCGCCGCCGAGTGCCGGTCATCCTGCAGATGACCGAGATGGAGTGTGGCGCGGCCGCGCTGGCCATGATCGAATCCTACCACGGCCGCGAGACGCGCGTGGATGAGTTGCGCGGGCTGCTCGAGGGTGGCCGCGATGGGGTGACCGCCCAGGCCATCGCCAAGCAGGGGCGCGACCACGGGCTGATCGTCCGCGCCTTTTCCGTCGAACCGGAAGACTTGCGCCACCTGCCGCTGCCGGCCATCCTGTTCTGGGAGTTTAACCACTTTGTCGTCCTCGAACGATGGTCGCCGGATCGGGTCGACATCGTCGATCCGGCGCTCGGTCGCCGCCGGCTGACGGCCGAAGAGCTGGACGCCGCCTTTACTGGCGTTGTGATGACCTTCGTGCCCGGCATCGCCTTCGAGCGTCGGACGCTATCCGGCAGCCGCGACTGGATCGCCTATCTACTGGGCATTCTGCGCGAGGACTGGCGCCTGCCGGTCCAGGTGATCCTGGCGTCGGTTCTCATCCAGATCCTGGCTCTGGCGTCGCCCATCTTTACCCAGATTCTCATCGACGAAGTTCTGCCGGCGGGCGACACGGCTATCCTCGCTATTTTGGGCGTGGCCATGATCATCCTCCTGCTGGGGCATTTGCTGGTCGAGTTCGCGCGCGGGGTGCTGCTACTCAATCTGCGCGCCCGTCTGGATGTGCGCCTGATGACCGGCTTCTTCGATCACATGCTGCGCCTGCCGTATTCGTTCTTTCAACAGCGCTCCAGCGGCGACCTGCTGATGCGCCTGCAGAGCAACACCTATCTGCGCGAGATACTGACCGGCGAAGCCTTTTCCCTGGTACTCGACAGCGTGCTGGTGCTGACCTATCTTGCCTATCTGCTGTGGAAATCGCCGCTGATGGCCGGGCTGGCCATCCTGTTCGGCTTTCTGCAAGTCGCGCTATTGCTGGGCACGGTCGGGCGGCAGCGCCGGCTGGCGGCCGAAGTGCTGGCCACCGAAGCCGCCGAGCAAGGGTACCTGGTGGAGGCGATGAAGGGCATGGGCACGCTGAAGGCGACCGGCGCCGAAGGGCGCGCCTTCAACGTATGGGAGAACCTGTTCTACCGCTCGCTGAACACATCGATTCGCAAGAGCTTTCAGGCGCTTGTCATCGACAACGGCCGCTGGCTGTTGCGCGCCCTGGCCCCCATCGTGCTGCTGTGGGTGGGCGTCGCCCAGGTGATCGCCGGCGAATTGAGCCTCGGCGAGATGCTGGCGCTGAACAGCGTGGCCCTGCTGTTCCTCAGCCCGCTGTCGTCACTCGTGCGCAGCATCCAGGAGCTGCAACTGGCCGGCGCGCATCTGGACCGGATCGCTGACGTCCTGGAATCGCCGCCCGAAGAGAGCCACGACGCGACTGTGCTCCCCCAAAAGCTGAGCGGCAACATCGAGCTGGAAGACGTCAGCTTTCGTTATCGTCCCGACGCGCCCTACGTGCTGGAGAATATTTCTCTATCCATTCGCGCCGGGCAAAAAGTGGCCATCGTCGGCCGCAGCGGCTCCGGCAAGACAACCCTCGGCCACCTGTTGCTGCGCCTCTACGCGCCGGAATCGGGCGCGATTTACTATGACGGGATGGATTCGCGCGAGCTGGACCTGCGCGGGCTGCGTCAGCAATTCGGCGTGGTCATGCAAGACCCGTTCCTCTTCAGCGGCTCGGTGCGCCAGAACATCGCCTTGCACGACCCCGACCTGTCCATGGATAGCGTCCGGGCGGCGGCGCAATTGGCGGCCATCCACGACGAGATCGAGGCGATGCTGATGGGGTATGAGACCTATCTATCCGAGGATGCCAGCACCGTCTCCGGCGGGCAGCGGCAGCGCCTGGCGCTGGCCCGCGCCCTGGCGGTGGAGCCGGGCATCCTGCTGCTGGACGAAGCCACCAGCCACCTCGACCCGCTCACCGAGCGCCAGCTGGAGCAGAACCTCAGCGATCTACATATCACGCGCATTGTCATTGCCCACCGCCTCAGCACCGTGCGCGACGCTGATCTCATCGTCGTGCTAAACGATGGCCGCATCGCCGAAGAGGGTACGCACGACGAACTACTGGCCCGAGGCGGCCTCTACGCCGCCCTCGTCGGCGCGCAGTAGGGGAGATGGCAGACCTCAGACCACAGACCAACAGCACCCCCTTTCTCCCCTGCTCGGCCACCAACCGCCACTTGCCACCTGTCACCCCCAACGCTATAATCCCATTCATTGTATTTATTCGATTTATTGGATCAATATCTGTGCAACTCGACAAACTCGACTCCGAGTTCCTCAACTACCTCGTCACCCATCACGTCAACCCCGGCGACCGGCTGCCCGCCCTGAGCGATATCGGCGACGGCATGGGCGTGAGCGTCGGCAAGCTGCGCGAGCAACTGGCCGTGGCCCGCGGCATGGGCGTGGTGTCGGTCAAGCCCCGGCTCGGCATCCAGCGCGAGCCGTTCAA
>JAACJX010000100.1 GCA_014237545.1 Ardenticatenia bacterium
GACCTCGCGCAAAAATTCCTCGATGATGAGTTCCAGCGATTGATATTGCTGGCTGGGAAAGGTGCGCTCTACGAGGGGGTGGCGAGTGATGGTATTCGCCGTTTCATCCACGTCAAAGAGCGCCAGGACTGTCTTTGTGCCGCCGATGTCGCCTGCTAGTAACATAGATCACTTCTCGATTTTGACCATGCCATAGAATGCCACGTGATCCCGAATGTTGGCCGCGGCCGGCTTGGGATCGGGATAGTACCAGGCCGCGTTCCGGACGGTTTCCTGTCCGTCGGTGATATCGTAGTAGCTGGCCACGCCCTTCCAGGGGCAGGTCGTATGGCGGTCACTCTGGCGGAAATAGTCGCGGTTGATGGTCTCAGGGGGAAAGTAGTGGTTGCCCTCTACCAGCTCTGTGTGGTTGCTTTCGGCCAGGACAAGGCCATTCCAGATCGCTTTCATGCAATCGCTGCTCCTTGCAAGTTGTGAAAAACGAAGGCAGTTGCCGAGGCGACTACCGACCGGCAAACAGGGGATGGCTGCTCGCTAAGAAAAGTATACTGAGGAGTTGTGGCGGAGGAAAGAGTTACGACGCGGCTGCCCCCCGTTCAGCGGCATCAGCGTCTTCCAGAGCGTGAATCAGCGCGTCCAGCTCGTCGCGGCAATCGGCGCACAAATTCAAGTGGTGTTCGACCAGTTGCTTCCTGGCGCCGAACTCCTGGTGGGATTCCAGGCACTCGACGTACTCATCCAGACAGCTGAACACCTCTTCGCACGACAACTCATCATCGCGCGTTTCACACAACAAGTGCATNAGCCGCTCAACCCCCCGCTCNTCGAGGGGCAAATTGGCCTTNGCCGCCGCGCTCTCTTNNGTNCGGCTCCTCAGCTCCCGAAGCTTTTCAATCAGGTTAGACATTCTCATACTNTGACGAAGCCAGGTCTGTCTTTCTTACAATGCGNAGCACANTGCGCAGCGTCTANNCCTCAGCGAAAGAGGCGAGGATGTCCTCCGGGGTCAGGTTNTCCTCGGCCATCCGCCGGCGAAGGCGCTGGCGGGCATCGAAAACGAGCTTGTAGACGGCGTTCTGGTTGGAGTTCATCATGTAGGCNACNTCGCTCAGNGGCCGTCCCTGGATGACGGTGGCGGTCAGCGCCGTCCGCTGNTTCTCCGTTAGCTCCTCATTGATCAGGTAGGTGATATATTTCATCAGNTCGCGCCGTTCGGTCAATTCCTCGGGGCGCGGCGCGGGGTCGGCCACAAAAGAGGGGGTGAACTCCCCCTCATCCGTCTGCGTCAGCCCGTCGAGCGACGTGTCACGCCAGCGTTTGCGGCGCAGTTCCGTCAGGCCGATGTTCAACGCGATCTTGTTGGCCCAGGTTGTGAACAGGCTCCGCCCGGCAAACGAGTCCAGGTTGTCGAGGATCTTCAACAGGGCATCCTGGACAAAGTCGTCGATCAGCACGTCAAACTCTGGCGCCGACGTATCGATCTGGCCGATGAGGCCGCGGCGCAGACCGTTGGCCAGCACGACCCGCAGATCGGCCAGCGCCGCCTCGCGCGTTGGGCTTTCGGCTCCCAGATCGGCNACCCATTGATCGTTGGTGCGTGTTTGTATCGCGCTCATAAACNAGANNTCGATNTTATCCGCGGACAGAGCGGATTGTATTGTAGCCCCGAACTCCCTATTCGTCGCTCAAATTTCAACCANCTATCGCAACCCGGCAGGCTGGGAAGCGGGCGCGGAANATTGGGGCTGGTCAGGCATCGGCCGCGCGCAACACCACCGACCGGTAGTAGACNCAATANTCCTGCAAGGGGCAAACGACGCATTGGGGAGAGCGGGCGCGGCAAATCTCCCGGCCGTGTCGNATNAGGTTGATGTGCAACGGATAGTAGGTCTCCGGCTCGCCCAGCGCGGCCAGAAAATCGTGCGCCTGATTGGCATTCATACGCGGCGGGATCAGCCCCAGGCGGCCGGTGACGCGGTGGACGTGGGTATCNACCGGAAAGGCGGCGCGGCCGAACGAAAACAACAGCACNATGGAAGCCGTCTTCGGGCCAATCCCGTCGATCTGGGTCAGCCAGGCCATCGCCTCTTCCAGCGGCATGTCGCCCAGGAAGTCGAGCGACAACTCGCCGCGCTCCTGNTAGATNTGGCGCAGCGCNGCCTGAATGCGCGGCCCTTTCATGTTCGCCAGCCCCGCCGAGCGGATCGTGTCGATGACNTCCTCCGGTGGCGCGTTCATGACNCTCTCCCAATCCGGAAACCGGGCGGTCAGCGCGGCATANGCGCGTTCGGTGTTCAANTCGGCCGTGGCCTGCGAGAGGATCGTGCCGACCAGTTCATCGAGCGGCGGCCCGTGCGTCTCCCATNGCGGNNGGCCGTNTGTTTCATTCANAATGCGAAAAACNGCGGCATATTTNTCCCGAAGGGNCTCNATTTCCATTCGCTACTCCTCCTCGCCAATCGCGGGGTGNGCCGCCCGCCGNCGCCGGACGGCCAGGCTGTCGAGNAGCGCCGCCCGCGCCGCCNCGCGNTCGGCCGGCGGCAGNCCAACCNGATCGAANACNNGNTCGTCCAGCGCCTGCTGCTCAGGGCGGTCAATGGCNTCCGGCGTGTCGATGACGGGCAGCGCGGCGAGCGCCTCGAAGCGGGCGACCAGCTCATCGCGGGCGGCGGCATCCAGCGCGCGCGGGTCGGGCAGCAGGATGTCGGCCAGCTCGTAGGTGGCCANCCACAACACGCCTTCGCCCAGGTTCACCCGGCCGCCCAGCTCGCAGGCCAGCGCGAACCAGGCGCTATTGAGCAGCGCCGCGGCCACTTCGGGCGGCAACCCNTCGGCCAGGCCCACGCGATAGATCTGCTGGTCCACGGCTATCCGGCTGTCGATGACGGGCGCGAAGTGACGCTGCCATACTCCCTTGGCCAGAACGAGNGCCGCTTGTGGCTGCTCCGGCAGCGCGTACCACGGCCGCCGCCCGGCACAGGTGGCGCGCACGGCAATNCCGCGCGATTCCGCCCAGCGNATGTATTCACCGGCAGCCGTGCCGGCCAGGTCGGCATNGGGGGGAATGATCAGCGCTTCGTGGCGGCACTCCGCGGCCGTCAGCCGCAGGCCGCGCGCGCCGCGCAGCGACTTGAGCAGCGGGCGGCGGAACTCCGGCTCGATGCCCCACTTCTCCACCTGGCGGCGATCCAGGTAAAAGACGCTGTTCGCGCCGGTGGTATAGCCGCGCTGGACGGCGGCCCACTCGCCGAGCGGCGCGACGGAACGCGCCGGACGGCGCAGGTAGAACTCCGGCGCGCGCAGGTAGTTACCCCAGCGGTCGCCGGCCGCCAGCGCGGCCTGGTCGCGCACGCGCACGGACGCGCCGTCGGTCACCCGGTCGGCGGCGGGCAAGAGCCGGGTCACGAGTTGCTCCACGGCCGCCACGCGCCGGCTGTCAGATTCGCCGCCCAGCAACTCGCGGAGCGGCTGGCGCAGCCGCACGAAACGCACGCGATTGGCGGCGCGGGTTTCCGGCTCGCCGGCCCGTTCCAGGATGATGAGGCAGGTGTTGACGCGCGCCTGCACGAACCAGCGCTCGACAGCCGACTCGATCACGGCGATGACGCGGAAGTGGTCGAACAGGAACCGTTTCAGCGCTTCGCCGTAGGACACGTCGAGCCAGCCGTTGGGCACGACGAAGCCCAACCGCCCGCCCTCGCGCAGGANGCTGAGGCTGTGGATGAAGAAATAGGCATAGAGGCCGGCCCGCCCGCTGAGCGCGGCGTTCAATTCTTTGGGCAACATCGCCTCTGGCGTGCCCGATACGGCGTCAGATGCGCCCTCAGGGAACAGAGCCATCTGCCCCGGATCGGTGTCNAGCTGCTCGATCCATTCGGCGCGGGTGTAAGGCGGATTGCCGACAATGACGTCGAAGGGAGAATAGCTCTCCGGCCGGAGGGTGAAAAAGTTNGCCCGNTCGATCGCCGCGCCGGGAACGGTCGCGGCCACGGCCGCTGCCGCGGGATCCAGTTCGATGCCGTGCAGGGCCGTATTCCCCGCCGGCCGGCCGTCGGCCAGCCACGCGCGCCAGAGCGCGGCCCGCCGCAGCAGCGCCCCGTTGCCNCAACTGGGATCCAGCAGGCGATCATCGGGATGGCGCAGGCAAAAACCGAGCAATAGATCAGCGACGTCGATCGGTGTAGCGAATTGGCCCCAGGCGTGTTGTTTGCTGGTCATGGGAACTCCAGACGGGCAAAAACCGGTGGAAATGCCGTCAACGGCGATTATACTATAAGCGACATGAGCGCCATATCCCAGAAGACATTCATCGATACGCTGCCCGATGCGCTGCGGCCGCTGCTGCCCGAGGGCTTGCGCGGCTTCCAGGTGCGCCGGCCGTGGAGCCTCCTGCAAATCCATTTTGGCGAGCCGTCGCTGCATTACGAGGTCAGCCACGTGGGCCAGCGGCCCGGCCGGCTGGTCACCGGCTGGGAGCTCGGGTTTCATTGCGAGGCGCGCGACCACCACCTCAACCGGCTGTTGCTCGACGGCTTTCGCCGCCACCTGTTCGAAATAAAGGCCACCCTGGGCGAAAGCGTCGAGGCGGAGATGTGGGACCGCGGCTGGACCAAGATCTACGAGGTCTACCCCGACGCGCCGCTCACCGTGGCCTATCGCGCGGCGGTGGCCGGGCGACTGGCGGAGTTCATCACGTGCATCCACCCCATCTTCGTCGCGATGAGGGGGGCGGNGGCCGAAATCTATCGCTGACCCAAAAAACGACGGGCCGCGGCCGGAGTTCGTCCAGCCNNGGCCCGTCATCGTTCTACTTCTTTGGGTCTCGCGCCTAGCGGATGATCACCGGCAAGACGATAAACCGCATCGACGAACCGCCAAACGTGGCCGTCACCTGTTTGGGGCCGGTGATCAGCAACGATACGGACGATTGCGCGCCNGTAACGTCACCGCTCCAGCCGNTGAAGGTNGAGCCAAACCCGGGATTGGCCGTCAGGTTGACGGTGCCGCCGCAGGTCAACTGGTCGATGGGCGGGNTCGTCGTCACCGAGCCACTGCCGACCGTCGTAACACTNAGCAGNGGCCGATCNGCCGGCAGCGGGCCGTGGGCCTTGTTNTGGAAGAAGTCNACNANGGCNGTGTGCGCCGGGGCCGGCTGCGATTTCAAGGCGACGTTNCCGGCAAAGACGCCTGCNTTCGTCACGTTCAANACATAGTTATTGAANGANCCGGCTTCGGTCCAGGTCTCACCATTGGGGCTGTAGTACATGAACCACCGCACGCCGACCCGCATGACGCGCAGGTAGACGGCGTCGGCCGCGTTGATATCGATCGAGATGCGNCGACGCGACGCGCCGTCGGCAAATGTGGCCGCGTAGGCCTTCATCCCATCGTTGTATTCGAAGTCGAACCGGGCGAAGTTTTGCNCGTCNTGCTCGATGATGATCCCCTGCATTTGCGCGGTCTGTGTCACCGCCGAATCNAATTTCACGATGTATTCGAAATCNACNTTATCGGCCGCCTGCATGACCCGCGGGGCGTTCTTGTTATCGGTCCANAGGTTATGGGTCGCGCCCTCGGGCACGGTGATGAGCAATTGCTTGCCGTTCACCTTGAACGCGCCATCTCCGGCGGGATCGATGGGCGAGCCCCATTTCGCGTCCAGGCTGCACGTGTCAAACTGGTCGCTATAGGGCCCGGTGGGCAAGATGAACGTGGCCACGATATTTTTGTCGCCGTTCATCGTCACGTTGATCGGGTTGTTGGTTCCCACCGCGTCGCCGGACCAACCAGCGAAGGTCGAACCGTTGCTGGGCACGGCCGTCAGCTTGACCACGTCGCCAAAGGCATACTCCGTCTTCTGCGGGTTGACCGTGATCGCGCCGCTGCCGCTACCGGCGGTCGAAGTCGTGAGGATGAACGGGCCGGGGGCAGAGAAGGCGGCCGTCACGTTTGACCCGCTTGGGCCGATCGTGACGACAGTCGTCAATTCCGTTCCGGTCGCGTCGCCGCTCCAGCCGTCGAACGTCCAGCCGGTGTTGGGTTGCGCCGTCAGCGTGACCTCCGTACCCGGCAGGTAATATTCCTGATTGGGTTGCTTTGTCACGGTTCCGCCCTGGGGCGGGGAGATGGTGATGGTGAGCGGCTCGCCCTCGTCGGCGAACTGGGCCGTAACGACCTTGTTGCCGGTCATCGTGATCTGGGTGACCGGGTTCGTGCCGCCTGCATCGCCGCCCCACTGGATGAACTGCTTGCCGCTATCGGGGACAGCCGTCAACGTCACTATCGCGCCGGCCTGGTATGAAGCCTGGTCGGGATCTTTCGTCACCGTTCCGCCGCCGCCTGGCACGGACACCGCCAAAGTAAACAGCTGGGCCTCGACAAAATTGGCGANGAGCGACGTGTTGCCGGTGATGGGGAACGTCAGCGGGTTGACCGTTGACGCCAACGAGCCCGTCCAGTTTTCGAACGCATACCCCGTGTTGGGCGTGGCCGTGACGGTAATCTGCTCGCCGGCTGCGTAGGCGGCTTTCTTCGGCGTCCAATCCACCGAGCCATTGCCGGCCGACGTGGCGCTGAACGTGAATTGCGGCTGGGCAAACTTGGCGACGATGTTGACGTTGCNGTTGACCGTGATCGTCTCTATCGGGTTCGATCCTGTGAGAGTGCCGCCTTCCCACCCGATGAATGAGTAGCCGTTATTAGGCACGGCCGTAACATTGACCTCCGTTCCGGGGGCATAAGTCGGCCCGGGTGGGCTCAGGAGCACCGTTCCGCCNTCTAGGGGGCTGGCGGTGGCGTTAACCGTGTAGGCCTGGACGAACGTCGCCACGACGTTCATGTTCTTGGTGACAGTGACCGTGACCGGATTATCGGTGCCGCCGGCGTCGCCGGACCAATTGCCAAAAAAGAAGCCGGGGGCAGTGGGCGCGGCCGTCAGGGTGACCTGCTCGCCGTAGTTGTAGGTGGCCTTGTCGGGCGACTTNGCGACCGTGCCCGTTCCCTGCGGGGTTACCGTGAAGTTCACCGTATACTGCGCCGGCTTGAATTGGGCAATGATGGTGTGCTCGCCGGTGATCGTGAACTGCACCGGGTTCTGGGTGCCCAGCGACGCGCCGGAGCGGGCCTGGGCGTTGCCGATGCTGGTATTCAGATCGCGGTAGGCGTTATAGATGACCGGCTTGGCATTGTCGATGGCCGTTTCGTCCATCAGGCCGAACGTAAGCGAGTGCGGGGCGCTCGTCCCCGGGATAAGCAGGCTGGAACCGTTCCGCCCGAAGCCCAGGATGGTCATAACTTTGGCGTTGTCCGGGTAATAAGTATCGTTCTGGGTATCATCCTTGTGATTCGCCAGAAAAATAGCGCGACCCGCGCCGCCGACGTTGGGATCGACGACATACGCCCATTCCTCATTGGGCAGATCACCGTTGCGGGTCTGACCGGCGTTGATTTGCGTTCCATTGCTGAAAACGACGTAGTCGGTCGCCGGGTCCAGTTTGCCGCCCGGCGTGCCCTCATAGAGCAGCCAGAATGGATAATTGATCGCGCTGGAGACACAGGCCTGCAGCATCGTAAACGTCGAGTAATTGGGGTAGATCTCAAAGATCCCTTCCCACCTCTCTTTGTCACAGGACCCAGCCTTCGTCAATCTGAAGTGAAGTGTCGTTTTAATCGGGCCCTGGCTGAGGATTGTTCCGGTCATCGGCCCCTTGCCGGGGTGGAAACCGCTGTTGTTTCCGCCCACGGCATTGGGAATGCCGCGAAACGCGCCGGCGGAGCCGGATGCAGAGTTCCAGCTAACCCAGTCGTTACCATTCAGGTCGTTATAACTGGAAACGCCGCCGCCTGGTTTGTGGATGAACAACGTCCCTGTTGCCGTCTCGATTTTAAAGGCGGCAATGCTCTCATCCGCCTGCTCCGACAGGACGACCTGCGGCGTCACATTCGGCGCGGGGAATCCCTTGCCGGTCACGTCGAAGTAAACGTGGTAGGTGCGCGTGGCGCCGGCGGCCGTGTTGCCTTCCATGATGACCACGACCGTACCGGCGGCCTTGGTCGACGCGTTGAAGTCGGCGGCCCGATCAAACTGAAAGGGCACGTCGGCATCGATCACATTGTCGTTGCCGTCTACTTCCACGACGCGTATCGAGTTGGGGTCCAGCGTGCCGCTTGCGCCGAGGGTCGACCACAGTTGCGTAAAGTTAAGGTCAAACTCGGCCGGCTTGTTCTTGCGCGCGTAGCCGGCGGCATTGGCCGTCACCTCGACGCGATAATCCCAGCCGGCGTCCCACCACTTGCTGTCATCGCCCAGCACCCAGCGGTCGAAGACGTAGCCGTTGTTCGGCGTGGCCGTCAGGGTGACAACCTGGTTCTGGCTGTAGGGCGGCCCCGGGTTGGCGACGGCCGTGCCGCTGCCGGCCGGGCTGACGTTGAGTGTCAGACTGAACGCGTTGGCTTCGGCCGCCAGAGGCCGCGTGGCCGAAAAGAGAACGGAAACGATTGCCAACAGGCTGAATACTACAATTGATCGCAGATGGGTATTGCCGTTCAACTATTTTTGCTCCTCGCGCCCGTTTAGCCGGCCGCGACCGGGATTCACAGGCACAGCGGTCGTGGCCGCTCGTTATGTAAGCGTTGTTGGAATGCGCCGAAGACTGCTCCTTTCTCCGGTTATACGAGGATATAACGGCCCCAATGAGCCGCTTTAACACATAACATATTAGGAGGGTTTTCTTACGAGTTTCCTTAACGATTCTTCATCGCAGGATGATTTTAACATGAGTGTTCGTCGTGAATCTCAATAGAAAATCTCCTCGCCTCTCTGATAGAGCCGAGTGGTATATCTATGGTCTATAGACTCGAAGCCCATTCCCATGAATAATGTTCAGGCTTGACGTAGCGGGAAAGACATCCTGGCCGCCACTCCATATGGAGACACTACTTCAGCCTCATCATTGCGTGCGTCTCCTCCAACACAACCAGTCGGGTGTAAGCGCGGCCGAAATTGACGCGCCGCCAAAAGACTCCCTACCCGCTGCAATTAAGAGGTGAACTGTGAAGAACTATACCACCAAGTGGCAGAGCCTTGCGGGGTTCCTGGCGCTTGCGGCTTTTTCAGTCGCTCTGGGGCTGACCCTGTATGCCCGGAGCGTCCATGCCGAGGGCGACCCTGCTCAAGGCGAATACCCGAGCGCAACTCAGGCCCTGAGTTGGACTCACGTGACGACCGCTACAGGCGATCTGCCTGAACCCACCAATAGCACCCAACAGGTGCTGGCCCTTGTCGCTGATTTATCGAATGACGGGGTGAATGATTTCGTCATCGGTTCGCGCCGGGGCGCCGGGCCATCTCTGGTCTGGTATCAGCGTGAT
>JAACJX010000175.1 GCA_014237545.1 Ardenticatenia bacterium
ACTCAGGATAGGCATTGGTGGGCGCTCATCCCGGCGGCAGTCATCGGACTGGTCGGGCTGGCGGTCCTCTACGGCGGCGTCTTCATGGACACGCTGGAGTGGGTCGGCAAGCTGTGGCCCATCGCCCTGATCGTTGCCGGTGGATTTCTCCTCTGGAAGGTGCGCCGCGGACCGGGCGAAGTGCAGGAGAAGACGGAACAGCCGGTCGAGAAGACCGCTTGATAATCCCAAGATAGCAACATCACATTTCAGACATCAGGGCAGGCCAAATACCTGCCCTGTTTCGTTTCTACATGACTGCCGCTGATGATGCCCGCTCTTCCAAACATGACCTGGGCATGACTTCCGGCACATCCATAAGGCATCAAAATCTATTACTCTACTTACCAGTTAGCCCACACTTTGTGGTCAACCACATGGTTATTAATCATCTAACGCGAGGACCATCATGACCGAACCAATACTCATCGCTAAAGACCTGCGCAAGACCTACGGCGACAACGAAGCCGTGAAGGGCATTTCCTTCAGNATCCTGCGCGGCGAGATTTTCAGCCTGCTGGGCCCCAACGGGGCGGGCAAGACGACGACCATCAACATGCTCAGCTGCCTCATCGAGCCAACCAGCGGTACGGCCCAGATCGCCGGCCATGCCGTCCCCGGTGACACCCTTAACGTCCGCCGTGCCATCGGCGTCGTGCCGCAGGAGATCGCCCTCTACGACGCCCTGTCGGCCCGGCAGAACCTCGAGTTCTGGGGACGGCTGTATGACATGGGGGGCAATGAGTTGGCCCACCGCATTGACGAGGTCCTGGAGCAGGTCGGCCTGAGCGACCGGGCCAAGGACAAGGTCAAGACCTTCTCCGGCGGCATGAAGCGACGCATCAACATCGCCGCCGGGCTGCTCCACAAGCCACAACTGCTGTTCATGGACGAGCCAACCGTGGGTATCGACCCGCAGAGCCGCCGCCGCATCCTCGACATGGTTCGGGAACTGCGCNAGCAAGGNATGACCGTTCTCTANACGACCCACTACATGGAAGAAGCCGAGGAGCTCTCCGACCGGGTCGGGATCATCGACAAGGGCAAGCTCATTGCTCTGGGCACCCAGGCCGAACTGACCAAGGTCGTCGGCGAGCAGGAGACGCTGCGTCTGCACCTGGCCGAGGAAGCGGCGATGGCCGTGGCGGCTACGAACGGCGGCAACGGCCCGTCGGCCGACGGCAAGGTAGAGATGTTCGCCGGCGTGCCGGGCGTCATCGGCGCGGCGGCNGTGGACCACCAGATCGTCGTCAACGTGACCGACGCCGGNGACGCGCTGCCGGGCGTCGTCGGCCGGGCCAACGAGGCCGGGTTGCACATTCGCTCGGTGGACATCCAGGAGCCGAACCTGGAGTCCGTNTTCCTGCANCTGACCGGNCGAGGGCTGCGCGACTGACCGCGCGCGGTCANCGAAACCACAGGAACCAACNACCATGAAGAAGATACTCAACATCATGTGGAAAGACGTCAACATCCTGTTCCGCGACGGCGCGGCGCTGGCGTTGATTATCCTCGGGCCGCTGGTGCTGACGCTGGGCATGGGCCTCGTCACCGGCAGCTTCAGCCAGNNNGACGCGCCNACGATCAGCCGCATCCCGGTGGTCGTCATCGATCAGGACGGCGGCGAGATCGCCGCCGCGCTCACCAAGCTGTTCACCGGCGACGAGTTGAGCGACCTGCTGGCGGCCGAGATCGCCACGGACGAGACGGCCGCGCTGGAGCGGGTAAGCNANGGCGACGTGGCCGCCGTGGTGGTCATCCCCGCCGGCTTCAGCGACAGCTTCATCCCCGACCCCGCCACTGTCCAGATGCCTTCTCCGGTCGCCCTACGCGTCACCGGCGACCCCGGCTCGCCCATTCGCGCCGGCGTCGTACGCAGCATCGCCGAGGAGTTCACCAACCGCGCCCAGACCGGCGTGACCACGATCCAGGTGGCCATGACCGAGCTGGCCACCAGCGGTGCGGTAGCGCCGGCCGAACTTCCGGCCATCGGCCAGGCGATGGGCGAGCGGTTGTTCAGCGGCGAGGGCAGCTCGGCCGCCACCAGCTCGCTTATTGCCGTCCGCNCAGAAAGCGTGGCNACAAACGGCGAGACGGGCTTCAACCCNCTGGCCTACTTCGCGCCGGCCATGGCCCTGCTNTTCCTGATGTACGCCGTCACGCTCGGCGCGCGAACGCTGCTCTCGGAGCGGCGCGAGGGGACGCTGGCGCGCATGCTGGCCGCGCCTGTGACGAACGCCCAGGTGCTNGGCGGCAAGGTTGCCGGCATCTTCCTGGGCGGCTTTATTCAAATGGCCGTGCTCATCCTGCTGACGACGACGATGTTCCAATTGAACTGGGGCAACCCGCTGGGCGTCTTGCTGATCATCATCTCGGCCGCGCTNGCGGCGACGGGTTGGGGGCTGCTGATCGCCTCCACCGCGNCGAACGCGGGACAGGTGTCGAGCCTNGGCATGGCGCTGACGCTCATCTTCGGCATTCTGGGCGGGAGCTTCTTCTCCACGCAGCAGATGGGGCCGCTGTTCGACACGATCAGCCGCATCACTCCGAACAAGTGGGCGCTGGACGGGTTCGTCTCGCTGGCGTCGGGCGATGGACTGTCGTCGATTGCCGTGCCCGTGGCCGCCCTGCTGGCGATGGCCGCCATCCTGTTCGTTGTCTCGGCCGTCCTCTTCCGCCGCCGCCAGAGCGGAATGCTGATTGGCTAACGTCGCGCAGGCGACCGGTAAATTAGCCTATAGCATCAGCAATCTAAATCTTTAATCTGCGTAATCTGCGAAATCTGCGGATTACTCTTACGGTGACCAACATGCTCAACAAACTAGCCGCGATTATTCGCAAAGACACGATTCTGCGCTTCGAGGGACGCTCGGAAATACTTTTCTTTCTTGTCTTGCCGCTCATCTTCACCTACCTCATCGGTGGTGGCGTGCCGGGGGCCGATGGTGCCAGCCGCATATACGTGCCGGTAGGCAACGAGGACGGCGGCGCTCGCGCCGAGGCCTTCATGGGCGCCCTGGCCGCGTCCGAAACCATTCAGCCCGTGGCCCACACCCGCCAGGAAGCGGAAGAGTTGCTCGACGGCAACGACGTCGGCGCGTTGCTGATCATCCCCGCCGGCTTCAGCGACGGTCTGACGGCCGAAGGCATTCTGGCCGGCGGCG
>JAACJX010000289.1 GCA_014237545.1 Ardenticatenia bacterium
AAATGCGGGATGAGGTAGGGAAGAAGGGAAAAAGGGCGAATGGGAGCAGGGGAGAAGAGGAGCGCCCTTTCTCCCCTGCTCCCTTTCGCCCCTTCATGCAATGAGACAGAAGCGGCTCTCTAGGACAGACGCAGCAAGTGCAGGAGCGCCAGGGCGTAGGCTTCGGCGGCGGTGGGGGCGTCGAAGGGGGCGGGCGCGGCGCCGGGGTCGAGGACGCAGCGATAGCCGTCGGGTTCGAGGGTAAGGGCCAGCGCCGGGGGAAGGCCGGCGTCGCGGAGTTCTGTCTCCAGAGCGTCGCGCAGTTGCTCCTCGGTCGGCATCCAGACCACCTCGCTGGTCAGGATGTAGTCGAGCGCCCATTCGGCCGTGCCGTGGAAGGCGACGACCGGCCAGCCCTGAACGAGCTCGGTGTAGGCCATCATGTCGGCCAGCACGAAGACGCGGTCGTCCAGCCCGCGCTCGGGGATGGCGAAAAAGTCGTAGTTGTTCGTCCGCCAGACGAGCCCGGCGGCTTTGAGTTGTTGGGCGAGGGTAATAGGGAGCATATGTGGAGATTCTACGCTTTGTCCGCGCTTCTAATTGGGATACTCATGAATCTATAGGCAGCACGACGGAGAGGATTTGAGGCATGAGCGTGAAGTGGTTGTCCAGCGTCACGAGGATCGCGCCATGTTCCATTGCGGCCGCGGCGATCCACAAGTCATTGGTCGGGACGGGCGTTCCCATCGCGCGGAGGTAGCCGTAGATAGAGGCATACCGTTCAGCACTGGCCCCTGTTAGCGGGAGAACACCGACTCGGCTGCTGGCGCAAAACTGATCCAGTTCTGAGCGGTTTCGCTCGCGCCGTGCTCCCGCCTCAAAGCCGGCCAGCAGCTCGCCGATCACCACGGCCGGCAGCAGTATTCGTTCAGCTGCGCGAACGAGGTCGAGCACACCACTGTGACCCCGTTTAAAAGCGGCGTATGCCGACGTGTCGAGCAGGATGGTGTTTAATTCCATAGCTCGTCATCGACCGACCGTTGCGCGGCCAAAGTCTGCTCGAACCCGGCCGCGTCGGAACTGGACCACGTGCCGGCCAGGTAATCGAGATCGGTAAAGATTTGCGTTTGTCGATGGGTTGACAATCCAATTGACTCCCGCAAGAGTTGCAGTACCAGCCGGTTGACGCTCAGGCCGCGCGCCTCAGCCTCGCGCCGAAGCGCCTCTCCAAGCTGTTCGTCAACGTCGCGCACAGTTAACTGGGCCATTTGTTCACCTTATCCATACATATTTATGCATGCAATAATGACACTATAATGCATTCACTTACTGCTGTCAACCACTCCCTTGTCCCCGCATTGCGCGGTATTGGCGTCTACGCGTTGATCTCATAATCTTATCCCCCCACCCACGGATTCAGCATCGTCTGGATCAGCACCGGCCGGCCGATCTTCACGTTCGGCCGCCGCGTCAGCAGGAACAGCGCCAGGTCGGCGATGTCCGCCGGGTAGAGGCAGCGCTCGTGGGCCAGGCCCGGCGCGTCCTGTGACATCTCGGTGACAACCATACCGGGGCAGATGGTGTTGACGCGGATACCCGCTTCCTGATTCTCCACCTGTAACAGCTCGCCCAACGCGTTGAGGGCGAACTTGCTGACCAGGTAGGCGCCGCTTTCGGCGTATACCTCCAGCCCGGCCTCGGAGCTGATGTTGATGATGTGGCCCTCGCCCTGGCGGCGCAGGATGGGCAGGCACTCGCGAGCCATCAGGAACGGCCCGCGCAGGTTGATGGCCATCACCTCGTCCCAGGCGGCGACGGGGTACTCGTGGATGGGCGCGTCGGGCGCGTCGATGGCGGCGTTGTTGATCAGGATGTGGAGACCGCCGAACGTGTTGAGCGTCTCGCCGACGACGCGCACCACGTCGCTGGCTTGCGAGACGTCGGCGGCCACAGCGTGGACCTGCCCGCCCGCGGCGCGGATGGCCCCGGCGACGCGGGCCAGCGACGCCTCGCGCCGGCCGCAGATGGTGACCTGCGCCCCCGCCGCGGCCAATGCCACGGCGATGCCCTCGCCGATGCCGCTGCCGCCGCCGGTGACGATGGCGACTTTTCCCTCAAGATTGTTCATTGGTTTTACTCCTGGAGATGAGAACCTATTGAAACGGAGTTTTTTCTGAAAAACTCCGTTTCTACTATGGAGTGCGTCTAGATCTCTTCTTAGAAACCGAGTTTTCAGGAAAAAACTCGGTTTCGGGGTTATGATAGACGCCATCTATGAGCACGCTGCCGGCCGATTTTACTCACTTCCACGTCCACTCGCACTATTCGCTGCTGGTCGGCACGGCCGCGCCCGACGCGCTGGCCGCCCGGGCGCGGGCCGACGGGCTGCGGTCGCTGGTTCTGGCCGACAGCAACGCCCTTTTCGGCGCGGTGGCCTTCGCCCGCGCCTGCCGGGCAGAGGGCATCCGGCCGATTACCGGTATGACCGCCTCGGTCGCGCCGCCGCCGGAGGACATGCCGCCCGACCAGAGCCGCGCCCTCGGCCGATTGGTGCTGCTGGCCACCGGACCGGAGGGCTATCGCTCCCTGTGCCGCCTGTCCTCGCTCTACCAGTCCGACCCCGACCGCGAGCGCCGCGCCCGCGGCGGCTTCACGTGGGACGAACTTCGCCGGAACACCGCCGGACTGGTAGCCGTCACCGGCGGCCGCGCCTGCTGGCTGGAGCGCTATCTGCGGGCCGGGCAGCCCGCGGCGGCCACGCGCTACGTAGCCCGGCTCGGCGGGCTGTACGGGGAAGGCCTCTGCCTCGCCGTCGGGCCGGACCTGATGGCCGGCCACGCGCCGCTGGCGGCGGAGATCGTCGNCCTGGCCNNNCGCTTNGGNGCNCGCGCCGCCGCCGTCCAGCCCGTCTTCTGCCTCGAACCNGACGACCGGCCGCTGCTGCGCCTGATGGCCGCCATCGACGCCAACTGCCCGGTGGATGCCGTCGATCCCGGCCGGTTGCCCGACTGCGGCGACCTGAGCGTGCCCGTCGAATGGCCTGAACCGGAATCATTCGCCGCGGCCTATGCCGGGCGGCCGGAGCTGCTGACCACCGCGGGTGNGGTAGCCGCGCTGTGCGGCGAGGCGCTGCCCGACGGCCGCGCCCTGTGGCCGGCGCTGGATATCNACGACCCCGCCGCTGCGCTGCGGGAGCAAGCCGCGGCGGGGATGGTCGCCCGCTATGGCGACCCCGCGCCGCCGGACGTGGCCGCGCGGCTGGCCCGCGAGACGGCGGTCATCGTTGAGTCCGGTTTCGCGCCGCTCTTCCTGGTGGTGGCCGACGTGGTGCGCTTCGCCCGCGCGGCCGGCATCCCCGTCAGCACGCGCGGCAGCGTCGCCAACTCGCTGGCCGCCTACTGCCTGGGCATCACCACCGTTGATCCGGTGGCACATGACCTGCTGTTCGAGCGCTTCCTGAACCCGGCCCGCCGCAACCCGCCCGACATCGACCTCGACTTTTGCAGCCGCCGGCGCGACGAGGTGCTCGACTACGTGCGGCGGACGTATGGCCCGGACCGGGTGGCGCTGGTCAGCACGATGAACACGCTCCAGCCGCGCTCGGCCGTTCGCGAGACAGGCAAGGCCCGCGGGCTGGGCGAAAAGGATATCACCGCGCTGGTAGCCGCGCTGCCCTCCGGCTGGCATCCCGACCCCCGCCGCCGCTCGTCGGAGACGGTGGAAGAGACGGCCGCCAAGCTGGATGACCCGCGGTTGCGCGACGTGCTGCGGGAGGCCTACCGGCTGGTCGGC
>JAACJX010000292.1 GCA_014237545.1 Ardenticatenia bacterium
CGCCGCCGGAGACGCCGCCGTGTTTCGCGGCGATGGCCTTGAGCTGCTCTTTCTGGTAGGCGACCTCGGCCGCCGTCCCTTCCATGACGATGGTGGCCGCCGACATCTGCCGCAGATCGAACCCCTTGACGCTCTCCAGAAAGGTCTGCTGGACGCGGCTCATCAGCTTCTCCTGCCCGGTCGGCCGCGCTTTCAATGCCTGGCCGAAGCGGAACTGCACGTTGTCGACCAGACGGATGCTGGCCGGCAGCACGCCGGCGCGTTTCAGGTCAGAGAGGAAAGCCGTGCCCGTCTTGAAGTCGCGGAAGACGTAGGAGCCATACTCCTTCACCTCGGGCAGGGCGTGGATGCGGATGACGGCGCGGGTGATGAGGCCGAGGTTGCCCTCGCTGCCGAAGGCCAGGTGGCGCGGCTCGACGCCCATCGACACGCGGGGCATGTTGGTCAGGTGTTCGACGACCCCCTCAGGGGTGACCATCGTCACGTTCTCGACGATGTCCTCGATGTTGCCGTAGCGGTTCTTCTTCATNCCGCTGGCGTTGGTGGCGATCCAGCCGCCGAGGGTGGAGAGTTCGACGCTGTCGGGCTCGTGGCCGCAGGTGAGGCCCTGCTCGGCCAGCCGGGCCTCGAGGTGGGAACCGGTGATGCCGGCCTGGACGCCGGCGCGCATGTTCTCGCGGTCGATCCATTCGATGGCGTCCATGCGGCGCATGTCGACGGAAACGATCATGCGCTTCTCGTTTTTGGGCAATTTCAGCGCGGCGCTGACGCTGGTGCCACCACCATAAGGCACGAGGCAGACGTCATGCTCGGCCGCCAGGCGCACCAGCGCGCCCGCTTCCTCGTGGCTCTGCGGGTAGACGACGAGATCGACGACGCGGTGGAGGTTGGTATAGAGCACCTGGTAGATCTCATCGACGGTGGTCTGGCCGTGGCTGTGCAGCAGGCGCTCGCGGGGGTCGTCGGAGGCGCGGTCGGCCGGCAGGGCGGCGGCCAGCGCGGCGGCGAAGGCGGCGTTGACGTTGGGCGGCGGCACGGGCTTGTCGGCTCGCTCCGGCTTCACGTCGGCCAGGTCGAGCTTGATGTCGAGTGTGTCTTCGAGGAACGGGATGAAGCCGGGCATGTCGTAGCCGGAGACGGCGTAGCGGTCGCCGGTGACCTTGACGGAGCCGTCAGGGTTGACCATGAAGCGGGTATCGCGGTAGCCCCAGCGGTGGCCCCAGGTGGTCTCGTCGAGGTTGGCGGATTTGTTGAGGGATTTGTCGGCCATGAAAATATTGCTCCAGATGAATTGCGATCAGTNGGCATTATGCGTTAATCGGGTAGAACCGGCAAACGGCCTCTATCCCGTAACAGCAGGTTAGTGATTCAGTAGGTCAGGTAATAGGAAACAGTTCGGAGCGCCAAATGATCTGGGTATTATTCGGGCAGACGAATCCTCAATCGAGTCCATTCGGCCGTGATGATCGCTCCCGAAAGCAAAGCGGGACCGTGATCAGCCAGGATGCGCAGGCAAACGGCTGCCTGGTCACGGGTCGCAAGATTAACGAGGCGCACAATACCGCTATGTGGCAGCCCGCGCTGAACAGCCAACGCGCCAAAATCCTTATCGAGGGTTACGAGAACGCGTCCATCTTCATGAGCGCGAGCGAGGATAGCTTCATCACCGGGATCAAAAGACCAGTCGCCGGACCAAATCACATCGTGGCCGGCAGCGGCCAAGCTGGGTCTTACGAGCGTACCCGACACACAAGTATCGAGCAGCACTTTCATGTCGAGGCCAGTTCGAGGGGTTCGATCCTTTCCTGGGCAACAATCTTACNAGCATAGAGCAAGCATGCGCGGATGTCGTCCAGTTCAAGCCAGGGGTAAGCTCCCAGAAGCGAGTCGGTTGTATCGCCGGCGGCCAGCATCCCCAACACATGTTCAACGGCCAGGCGCCGCCCGCGGATGATTGGTTTACCGCCAAAAATCTTCGGGTTAAATGTGATGCGAGCCAGCAGATCAGTTTCGCTCATCCTATACTCCAATCTTGTTATATATTGAAGTATATCATATACGATCTTTGCCGGTGATGATTACAACTAGCCGCTCATTAGGTAAGTTTAGAAACCGAGTTTTCAAGAAAAAACTCGGTTTCGGGTTATACTTGACGCATGACTTCCTGTCTGGCTTTCGTACTGGGTGGTGGCGGGGCGCGAGGGGCGTTCCAGGTGGGGGCGCTGCGGGCGCTGTATGAGGCCGGGGTGCGGCCGGACTTGCTGGTGGGCAGCTCCATCGGNGCGGTCAACGCGGCGGCCATCGCCCTATGGGGCTTCGACGAGACGGGGCTGTTCGGCCTGGAGCTGGCCTATCAAAAGGTGGCCGCGTCGGACATTCTCGACGTAAACCTGCCCCGGCTGGCCATGCAAGCCCTCTCCGGCCGCCTCTCCTTCGAAAGCGGCAAGCGCACGGCCGATTTCCTCATCGCCACCGGCATCACCCCGGACCTGACGTTCGGCTCATTGACCGGCCCGCGGCTGGCCCTGGTGGGGGCCGACCTGGAGCTGGGGCAGACGGTGCTCTATGGCCTTGACCCCGACGAATCGATCCTGGAGGCGGTGCTGGCNTCGATGGCTATCCCGCCGTGGTTCTCGCCCATCATCGAGGANGGCCACTTCATCATGGACGGCGGCGCGNTGAGCAACCTGCCCATCGAGCCGGCGCTGCGCATGGGAGCGACGGAGATCATCGCCCTCGACCTGGAGGATCCCGACTCGTTCCCCGGCGGCGACAATATGTTGGGCAATTTCCTGGGGCGACTGGTGTTTGCCGTCCAACGGCGGGCGGCCTTCCTGGAAAAGGAGCTGGCCAAGGCGTGGGGCGTGCCCGTCCACCACCTCGAGTTGCGCGATGACTCGGCCACGGCCGTGTGGGACTTCTCCCGCTTCGAAGACCTGATCCGCAGCGGCTATGAGCAGACGCGGGTGTGGCTGGAGGGGGAGAGGGGAGAAAGGGAGCAGGGGAGCAGGGGAGAAGGGGAGTGAGCAATGAACAGTGGTCAGTGGTCAGTTACCCCTGCCCCCCTGATCCCCTTCTTCATTCGTAATTCGTAATTCGTAATTCGTAATTTGTCCTATGTATCACATGACGCCCGATGAGTTCCGCGCCCACGGCAAGGCGCTGGTGGACTGGATTGCCGATTATTACGAGCAGATCGAGCGCTACCCGGTGCTGAGCCGGGTCGCGCCGGGGGAGGTTCGGGCGGCGCTGCCGGCCGAGCCGCCGCAAACGGCCGAGCCGTTCGGGGCGTGGCTGGCCGACGTGGAGCGGGCCATCATGCCCGGCATCACACACTGGCAGTCGCCCAACTTCTTCGCCTATTTCCCGGCCAACGCNTCGTTCCCGTCCATCCTGGGCGAGCTGCTGTCGGCCGNGCTGGGCGTGCAGGGCATGTTGTGGCAGACCAGCCCGGCGGCCACCGAGCTGGAGACGCTGGTGCTCGACTGGCTGGTGGGCATGCTCGGCCTGCCGGAGGCGTTCCTCTCNACCCGCACGGGCGGCGGCGTCATCCAGGACACGGCCAGCAGCGCGGTGCTGGCGGCAATGCTGGCGGCGCGAGAGCAGGTTACGAGTTACGAGTTACGAGTGACAAGTGACGAGGCGGCCGTCGGTGGAGGCTCTGAACTCGTCACTCGCCACTCGTCACTCGTCACTGGGAACGACCCCCGGCTGCGCGCCTACTGCTCCACGCAGACGCACTCGTCGGTGGAGAAGGCGGCCGGAGTGGCGGGGGTGGGCCGGGCGAACCTGCGCGCCGGCGCCGTGGACGAGACCTACGCCATGCGGCCCGACGCGCTGCGGGCGGCCATCGAGGCCGACCTGGCCGATGGGCTGCGGCCGTTCTTCGTCGTCGCCACGGTCGGCACGACCTCGTCGCTGGCGATGGACCCCATCCGCGCCATCGGCGAGATTTGCCGCGAGTTCGGCTTGTGGCTCCACGTGGACGGGGCCATGGCCGGCACGGCCGCGCTCTGCCCCGAGTTCCGCCATTTCCAGGACGGGGTGGAGCTGGCCGACAGCTACGCCTTCAACCCGCACAAGTGGATGTTCACCAACTTCGATTGCGACTGCCTGTGGGTGGCCGATCGGGCGGCGCTCATCCGCACGCTGAGCATCCTGCCGGACTATCTGAAGAACGCGGCCACGGAGGCGGGCGCGGTGTTCGACTACCGCGACTGGCACGTGCAGCTCGGCCGCCGCTTCCGGGCGCTGAAGCTGTGGTTTGTGATCCGCCACTACGGCGTCGAGGGGCTGCAACACCACGTCCGCGAGCACGTGCGGCTGGCGCAACAGTTCGCCGGCTGGGTGGCGGCCGACCCGCGCTTCGAGCTGGCCGCGCCGGTGTCGCTCAATCTGGTTTGCTTCCGGCTACGCGACGGCGGCGACGCGGCCAACCGAGCGCTGCTGGAACGCCTGAACGCGTCCGGCAAGCTGTACCTGACCCACACGGTGCTCGACGGCCGCTACATGCTGCGGCTGTGCGTGGGGCAGACGCATACGGAAGAAAGGCACGTAACGGCGGCGTGGGAGCAGATACGAGACGGGGGATACGAGAGGCAGTAAGGACAGACTTGCGCGTCTTGCCCTTTTTGTAACTCTGACCTTCCCCAAAGCCACCATCGCAGTTGCCCCC
>JAACJX010000497.1 GCA_014237545.1 Ardenticatenia bacterium
CAGGACGCTGACCATCAACGAAGCCGACGAGCGCATCCGCGCCCTCCGGCCGCCGGGCAACCGACCGCCGCGGCTCAACATTCGCCTGGGGGCGGTCGAGCGCGGCGCGCGCGTCGTCCTGCGCCTGAAGGACGCGGTCATTGGCTTTCCCGAGCGGCCGCTCTTCACCGCCGCGGCGGCCAAGCTGGAGCGGGGCGGCCGCGTGGCGCTGCTCGGCCCCAACGGCAGCGGCAAAAGCACTCTGCTGCGCACGATCCTGGGCGAAATGTACCCGCTGGACGGCGAGGTCGTCCTGGGCGAGGGCGTCCAGGTCGGCTACTTCGCCCAGGCCCATGATCGGCTCATCCCCGAGCGGCAGATCATTGAGGAAGTGTGGGCGCGGGTGGACATGGGCCAGACCGAGGCGCGAAGCTATCTGGCCCATTATCTCTTCCGCGGCGACGACGTCTTCAAGCGCGTGGCTGACCTGAGCGGCGGCGAGCGCGGCCGGCTGGCGCTGGCGCTTCTGGCGTTAGAGGGCGCGAACTTCCTGCTGCTTGATGAGCCGACTAACCACCTCGACATCCCGTCCCAGGAGGTGTTGCAGGAGGTCCTCGAGGAGTTTGACGGAACGATCTTGCTGGTGTCCCACGACCGCTACCTCGTTGACCGGCTGGCGCGGCACATCTGGGCTATCGAGGACGGCCAGATGGTCGTCTACCCGGCGACGTATCAGGAATACGTCGCCCTGCGCGACGGCCCCGGTTCGCCGGCGGAGGAAGCCGAAGCCGAGGCGGAAGCCCCCGCGCTGGTTATAGACGCGCCGTCCGTCGTCGCGGAGATGCCTGCCGTTCCACGCGGCTGGAACAAGAGCGCCCGCCATCGCGACGAGCGCCGCCGCCGCCAGGTCGAGGAGGCGCTGGAGGATGTCGAGCAGTGGCTGGCCCAGGCGACAGAGGCGCTGGAGGCCGCCCGAGCCGCGGCCGACGAGGGCGAAATTCTCGTCCTGGAGACGGAATGCGCCGAAGCNCGCGAGCAACTGGACGAACTNCTGGCCGAGTGGGAACTATTAGCTTGACCCAGAGGGGCCAAGACCTGNCAGATGGTCGATGACCCTGCGTGTTTTACCGAGGTGTTACTCGCCNTCTTGTCAACTCTGAACGTCGCCAGGTTGTAAAAACCTTTTCCATATTGACTTAAATCAGCGTAATCTGTGTAATCTGGGGATTCTTTCCGCATTAAAGAGAAACCAAAGCTATGAATGATTCTNTGTTCGAGGGCGTCATTTTCGANTTTAACGGCGTCCTCTTGTGGGACAATCATCTGCACGAGGAGGCCTGGCGGCGGTTTTCGGCCCGGCTGCGCGGCTATCCGATGACCCTCGGAGAGATGCAACTGGCCGTCCACGGCCGCGTCAATCGGGATATCTTCGAGCATGTCCTGGGCCGGCCGGTAGCGGAGGCCGAACTCAAGCTGTTGAGCGAGGAAAAGGAGACGATGTACCGCCAACTGGCGCTCGACGCCATCGACGACTACCAACTGTCCCCCGGCGCGGTCGACCTGCTGGATTTCCTGGCCGCCAACGACATCAAGCGGGCCATCGCCACGTCATCGCCGCGGGTCAACGTCGACTTCTTTATCCATCATCTCGATCTGTATCGCTGGTTCACGCCGGAGACGATCATCTACGACCGCGGACTTTATCCTGGCAAGCCGGCGCCGGACATCTACCTCGAGGCGGCCGACCGGTTGGGNGGCCCGCCGGAGCGGTTTGTCATCGNCGAAGACGCGGTGGCCGGCATCCAGTCGGCCCGCGACGCGGGCGTCGGCGCGATCGTCGCCATCGGCCCGGCCGCGGAGCACGAGAAGCTGGTCGCCTTGCCCGGCGTAACGGCCGTGATTGAGACCCTGGGCGACTTCCAGCGGTCGATGCTGGCCCGGCCCGCAANNCCGGCCGGCGCTAGTCGAACCCCGACCGGACNGTGATCATGCGCCGCCGGACAGCGACTCAGGAGGAATGGAAATGAGCGTTAACGACACANCCCATCAACCACACGCGGCCCACCATGCCGAGTTACTGCGATTGGCGCGGGCGACGCTGGCCCATTACCTGACCACCGGCGAGCAGATGCCCTACGCGCCCGAAATCGAATGGTATAAGGAGCCGGCCGCCGTTTTCGTCACGCTGCGCGTGCGCGAGCGCCGCGAGACGNACGACCCGGACGGCGAGGTGTGGCTGCCCGGCGACTTGCGCGGTTGCGTCGGCCACATCGACGCCGAGCGGCCGTTGTGCGCCGCCGTCCAGGACGCGGCCATCAAGGCAGCCACGACCGACCCACGCTTTCANCCGGTGTCNGCCGCTGAGTTGGACAATCTNACGATCGAGGTGTCGGTTTTATCGCCGCTGCGGCTTGTGGAGAACCTGAGCGAGATCGAGGTCGGGCAGGACGGGCTGTTCATCGTCGGCTACCGGCGGCGCGGGCTGTTGCTGCCGGAGGTGCCGCTGGCCTATGGCTGGGACAAGCGCGAGTTCCTGCGCGCCTTGTGCCAGAAAGCGGGCCTGCCGGAAGATGCCTGGCCAGGCGCGGCAACATTGTTCGCCTTCACGACGGAGTCATTCGAGGAAGGATGAATGATTAGCCACGGATTTAACGGATAAGGATTTGGAGCCGTAGCATCTGTCTGACTCCGTGTTCATCCGTGGTTATATGATTGATTTCTTCAACCGGGTTCCCTTACGCCGCCGGCGCTCTTCCATGGCAATGCTTGTACTTCTTGCCACTGCCGCACGGGCATGGCTGGTTGCGGCCCACGGAGCGGGCCGGCGAGGCCTGGGCGGCGTCGGTCTGGGCCAGCGCGCTCATAATGTTGGCCGGCGGCCGCTCATGGCGCAGTTCGTTGGCCATGTAGCGCATTGCCCCGTCAATGTGGTGGAAAAAGGCCTTGTAGCCGGCGCACAAATAATTAAGCCCCGGCTCGCCATCAGGAGTCGCGATGAAGCGATCCTTGGGGCAGCCGCCGTGGCAGGCAAACCGGACGTCGCACTCGCGGCAATAGCGGGGCAGCGTGTCGAACTTNTCGCGGCCGAACTGTTGTTGCTTNTCCGAGGCGACCANCTCGATCAGGTGATCGCGCTGGATATTGCCCAGGTAATAGCGCGGCTCGACGAAATGGTCGCATGAATACAGGTCGCCGTTGTGCTCAACGGCCAGAGCCACGCCGCAGGTGCGCGAATGGACGCACAAGCCCGACGGCGCGCCGACCCAGTTGGCCAGAGCCACGTCGAACATCTGCACGTAGACCCGCGCCACGTCGCGGCGCACCCACTCGTCGAAAATCGTGTTGAGGAAGTTGNCGTATTGATCGGCGGTCACCGAGCGCTCGGTCACGATGGTGCCGCTCTNGGTGTAGAGCGGCCGGTCGCGCCAGGAATGCCACGGATCAGCCAGGCTNAGGGATGCAGCCGCCTGCTCCGGCGTNAGCCGCTCGACAATAGGGATGAACTGCATGAACTGCGCTCCCAACTCGTCCCGGAAGAAGCGGTAGATCTCCAGCGGCTGCTCGGCATTGTAGCGATGGAGCGTGCACAACACGTTCCATTCGACTTTATGGCGCTTGAGAACGGACAGCCCGCGCATCACCTTGTCGAACGTCGGCGCGCCGCCCTTGTCATANCGAAACAGGTCATGTANCTCGCGCGGNCCGTCGATGCTGATGCCNACCANGAAGTTGTTGGCGTGCAAGAATTCGCCCCATTCGTCGTCGAGCAGAGTGCCGTTGGTCTGGATAGAGTACTCGATGGTCATGCCCGGCCGCCGGTACTTCTCGGCATACTCCACCGCTCGCCGGAAAAAGGGCACGCCCATCAGTGTCGGCTCGCCCCCCTGAAAGGCCAGGGTCACCTCGGATGTCTGGTGGCTCTCGATGAGTTGTCGGATGTAGCTCTCCAGCAATTCGTCGGCCATGCGAAAGCGGCTGCCGGGGTAGAGCATTTCCTTCGACAGAAAGAAGCAGTAGGCGCAATCCAGGTTGCAGGTCGCGCCGGTCGGCTTGACAAGGACGTGGAAGCGGGGCGGAGCGTTATTAGGGTAGTTGGTCAACATAGTTGATTCCGGTGCTGGGCCAGTGGGCCCAATAATAGCCCATTCGCGCCGCGGGTGAAAGGTGGCGCAAGGGTAATCGGCTCTCTTGTCCGTGTCATTCACGTCAGTTGTGTTCTATTATTCTGTATGCAATTGCCCTGAAGGTCGCGCCCAGCGAATTGAGCCGAACGAACTACCCAAAACAGCGCATAAAGGGTATGCTGGTGGCCGATCTTCNCTTAGCTGATAGGAGNTTCCTGTTATGACCCCTGAATTTGAGCGCTCGTTGAGCGACTATGCCGAATTGATCGTCAAGGTTGGCCTGAACTTGCAACCGGGCCAACGGTTGCTTATCCGTGGCCCGATTGAGGCTGCGCCGCTGGTGCGCATGATCGCGGCCCATGCCTACGACCAGGGTGGCCGCCTGGTCGAGACCATCTGGAGCGATCCACAACTGGCGGTGACCCGTTATAAGCACGCGCCGCGCGATTCGTTCACGGAGCACTCCAACTGGTGGTGGCAGGCCGGCCTGGAATACGTCGAAGCCGGCGGCGCCGTCCTGTCCATCACCGGCGTCGACCCCTATCTGTTGAAAGACGCCGACCCGGAACTCATCGGCACCGTGCAGCGCACCGAAGGCCGGGCCGCCGTCCCTCTCAGCCGCCGCATCTCGGCCGACGCCATCAACTGGTGCGTCGTCGGTTATGCCACGACCGGCTGGGCGTCCCGCGTATTCCCCGATTTGCCCCCCGCGCAGGCCCAGGAGCGCCTGTGGGACGCGATCTTCCGCACCGTGCGCCTCGATGCGCCCGACCCGCTGGCGGCCTGGGAGAGCCACAACGCGGCGCTGGCGGCGCGGACAGCCTTCCTGAACGAGAAGCAGTATACCGCACTCCATTACCAGGGTCCCGGGACGGACCTGACGGTCGGGCTGCCGGAAAATCACTTGTGGATTGGCGGCGCGGCCCCGACGGCCATCGGGATCGTCAACGTCGCCAATCTGCCCACCGAAGAGGTCTTCACCGCGCCCCACCGCGAGCGCGTGGACGGTACCGTGCGGGCGACGATGCCCCTCAACCTGGGCGGCAACCTCATCGAGGATTTTAGCCTGACNTTCGAGGGCGGCCGCGTGGTCGATCTGCGGGCCGGCCGCGGAGAAGCGCTCTTGCGCGCGCAGGTCGAGATGGACGAGGGCGCGTCGCGACTGGGCGAGGTGGCGCTTGTGCCCCATAGCTCGCCGATCTCGCAGGCCGGCATTCTGTTCTACAACACGCTCTACGACGAGAACGCGTCGTCCCATCTGGCCATCGGCCGCGCCTATCGCAACTGCATCGCCGGCAGCGAAGANGCGGCCAGCGACGAGGAGTTCGCGGCCCGCGGCGGCAACAACAGCGCCAACCACCTGGACTTTATGATCGGCTCAGGCGAACTCGACATCGACGGCATCACCGCCGGCGGCGAGCGCGAGCCGTTGATGCGCGNCGGNGAGTGGGTTATCTAGGGGATCGGTNGAAAAGCGAGATACGAGGCCAGTTAAATCTCTGACCTCGTATCTCGTATCTCGTGTATTACTGCGGTGGAATATTCACCACCACGTCATTCGTCGGCGCGCCCTTTGTGACCACCGGGACGCCCACCTGCGAGGCGTAGAGCACCTGATCGCCCAACAGGATGCGCGCCCCAACCACGTAATCCCGCTCCGGGTCGATCGTCGCCGCGGCCAGCGGCACCTCAAACGAAATGGGGAATTGCGCCCCTTCCAGCATTTGTGAGATCGTGACGATGGGATCGCCGGACGTGCCCGCCTCGCGGAAGTCCACGTAGAGCGTCGCCGCGGGGTCGAGCGCCGCCGGTGTGTCCGTCGTCACCACCCCGGTGATCGCGCCGGACGGCGGGGCGTCGGTGATGGTCGAGGCGACGAGATTCAGTGTGACGTCGGTGACGGGCGCGCCCTGGGTCAGGACCGGCGTGCCGGCGCTGGAAGCGAAGGTCAGCAAGTTGTTGTCAATGATCCGCGCGTCGAAGATATAGGCCTTGTTCGGGTCGATGGTGGCCGGATCGTAGCCCAGCTCAAAGGCGACCGGGAACGAGAGCCCCGCCAGCGGCACGTAGCTGAAAGCCGTGGCCGGAGCATCGGCCAGCATCGGCTCGCGGATCTCGACATTGAGATAGGCGGTCGAATCGGCCGGCCAGGTCATCGGCGTGTCGCTGGTTACCGTGTAGCGCAGCACGCCGCCGGCCAGGTTAGGCGCGGGAGCCACGGGCACGGCGATCTCCGACGCCGGCGCGCCGTTGGTCAGCACCGGAACGGGCGCGAGCGACGTGAAGAGCAGCTGGTTACCGGACAAGACCCGTGCCGCGACGGCATAGGCCCGGTCCGGGGCGATGACCGCTGGGTCGTAGGGCAGCTCAAAGGAGATCGGGAACGCCAGCCCGGCCAGCGGGATCTGGATATTGGCTGTGGCCGGGGCGTCGGCCAGCATCGGCTCGCGTAGCTCCACCTGGAGCACAGCCGCCGGGTCGAGCGTCTCGGGCGGCCGCGGCGTGGTCACGGTGCCGCGGATGACTCCCGCGGAAGGGGTCGTGGTCATCTGTGTTACCATGATCTCTACGTTGCTGGTTGGCGCGCCGTTGGTCAGCACCGGCACGCCGGTCTGTGAGCTGAAGGTCGTCTGGCCGGCTTCGGTGATCCGGGCACTGGCCAGATAGGTTCCGGCGGGATCGATGCTCGCCGGGTCGTAGGGCAATTCGAACGGGATGGGCACCTGGCGGCCTTCGGCGTTGATATCGCGCGAGGCGATGACCGAGGTCGTGCCGCCCGAGGCGTTTTGCAGTTCCACGGTGATGATCGCGTCGGGAGCCATGGCGACCCGCTCCATGTAGACGACGTTGCCGGTCAGCATGCCCCCGGCCGTCCCCATCATCACCGGACCGACCAGCACCTCGATGCCGCTGGTGGGCGCGCCATTGGTGATCACCGGCACGGCCGCTTGCGAGGCGTAGACCGGCGCGCCATTGACCAGGATGCGGGCCTGCACCAGGTAGGTCTGGGTCGGGTCGATTTGCGCCGGGTCATAGGCGATCTCAAAGGGGATGGGCACCTGGCGGCCTTCGGCGTTGACCGACTGCGTGGCCAGCACCGTATCGGGGTTGCCGACCGAAGTCTGCACCAGGTCGACCACGATGACCGCGTTTGGGTCCAGCGCAGAGCGGTCGAGATAGATGACGTTGCCGCTGACCACGCCGCCGCCCGCCGGCGCCTCGGCCATATCGGTCGTGGGTTGCTGGCCACAGGCCGCCAGCACGACGGTCAGTACAACCATCAGAAACAGTCCGCTGAAAATTCGT
>JAACJX010000500.1 GCA_014237545.1 Ardenticatenia bacterium
CTCGACCGCGAGATGCACCCCGGCACGTTCGGCGAAAATCTGACCATCGACGGCCTGGAGAGCGCCGCCTTTTCCATCGGCGACCGGCTGCACGCGGCCGAGGTGATCCTGGAGATCACCTCGCCGCGCATTCCCTGCGCCACGCTGGCGGCGCGCATGGGCGACCCACAGTTCGTTAAGCGCTTCCGCCGCGCCGAGCGCCCCGGCCTGTACTGTCGCGTCCTCCGGGAGGGTATCGTTCAGGCCGGGGAGTCCGTCCGGCTCGAGCCGTATGCCGGTGAGACCATCACCGTGCTGGAAATGTTTTGCGGCTTTTACGATCGCGATTGGGACGAGGCGCGGCTGCGCCGCCATCTGGCCGCGCCCATCGCCGTCCGCGACCGGGTCCAGCGGACAAAGGAACTTAATGAGCTACTGGGCAGGGACTAGGGCGTTCTTGGCAAGTGTTCGTATATCTCCGCCAGCGCGAGTGCCGCCTCCCAGCCGCGGCCGTGGTCCTCGTAACTCCACCAGCCTGAGAGCACGGCATGGGCCTCGGCCCAGCCCAGCACCTCTTCCCGCGGCGCGTCTAGGGTCGAGGCCAGCGCCGCCACGCGCCGGGCCTGCAGGGCTGCCAATTCGGTCGGGAGCAGCCCGGCCGGTGGGTCGTTGAGGAAGGTAGCCACGTCCCACAGCGGGCGCCCGGCATACCCCTTGGGATCGATAGCCAGCCAGCCGTCGCGGTCGCTGCGCAGGATATTGCCCGGGTTCGCGTCGCCGTGAATGAGAAACGGTTCATCGCTGCCGCCGGTCAATTCGCGGAACAGGGCCACCGCGCGCTCCACCCGCGCCGCCGGAAACGGACCGTAGCCGCCGCCAAACTCGGCCCGCAGCCGCCCGAGGCCGCGCGCCAGGTCTGGGATAGTCCGGAACGGGTGCCGTGTCGGCAGCGGCCGCCACAGTCGCCACAACACGCTCGCCAGCGCTTCAATGCGCTCGTTCTCATCCGCTACCGACCACAGCGAATCGCCGGGCGACACGCGCTCCAGCAGCAGCGCGCCTCGTTTCCTGTCGAAATCAATGAGGCGAGCTATGCCGCGGCCGTCGAACACCCGCAGCGCGTCTATCTCGCTCCACAACTCGTCGTGGGGCACGCCAAGCTTGAGGACCAGCGGCTCGCCGCCGCTTCCGGCCGATGGCGCGACGTAGTTATAGGAGGGGACGGGGAACGGTGGCAATATGTCGAGCGACCAGCGTGCCGCGCACTCGGCCAGCAGCGACGGCAGCCGCTCCAACCATTGCACGCCCGCCCGGCCGTGGACGTCGATGATCTTGGGGGCGCAATAGGTCGTGTCAATTATCATGGTATGCCTTCCCAGTATACCCACTCTATTCCCACAGGCGCGAGCAGGCGCGGGTAGTGCGTTGGTTAACAAGTGACCAGTAAACCGGGGTGTTGTGCGCGCAACGAGTATCGTTTATGATGATGGTTGCCACCAGGGCAANGTTCGAAAAGCGCCNCTTGAATTGTAACCCCGGTCTAAGTGGAACGCGGGCCTGAAGTCGGCCNTGGCCCTTTCCGGCCCAGTNCACCCGCAATAAAGTCAGNATGAGTGACCCGTCCAAAAGCGACCCACGCATCGAAGAAATCTGGCGCACCTATATGACCACGGGCAAAGCGCCCGACTACGTGCCCCAGCCATGGTATCAATCGCCGGCCCTCAAGCGCTTCGTGCGGCAGGTTCCGGACGACCCGCGCTGCCATTACTGCCACTACCCGTTCGAAGGCGTAGGCGGCAAGCTGGCCAGGGCGGTCCTGGGCATCGAGCGCTCGCGCCTGAACCCGCACATGTGCAACATCTGCGAGCGGTTCGCCGAGGAATANCAGGGNGGCACGGAGATGGAGATGTCCCTNCTGTTCGCCGACGTGCGCGGCTCGACNGCCCTGGCCGAAAAGATGAGCGCTCTCGAATTCAGCCAGTTGATTGACCGTTTCTACCGCGAGACGACCCACGCCATCTTCCACGCCGGCGGGATGGTCGAGAAGCTGGTCGGTGACGAGGTAACGGCCTTCTTCGTGCCCGCCTTCTCCGGCCCCAATCANGCCCTCACGGCCGTGGAGGTGGGCAAGGCGATACTGCGAGCTACCGGCCACGAAGATCAGGGTGGCCCGTGGATTCCTGTTGGCGTCGGCGTNCACACCGGCCCCGCCTACGTGGGCACGGTGGGGCAAAAGGGCAGCACCCTCGACATCGTCGTCCTGGGCGACAACGTCAACGTGGCCGCCCGACTGGCCGGGGTGGCCGGGGCGGGGGAGCTGGTCATCAGCGAGGCCACGCGGGCCGCCGCCCTGCCGGACAGCGCCGGGCTTGCCCACCGCTGGTTCGACCTGAAGGGCAAGGGGGAGCCGGTGGAGGGGTGGGTAATCCGTTCCCAGTTACCCTCCGGCCCTCCGGCCAACGGCTAGGCGCTCTCCCCCTGCCACAGACGCTGCATCTCCGGCGACGACGCCAGCAGTTCCTCCAGCGTCCCCCGCGCGGCGACGCGGCCGCCCTCCAGCACGATGATCTGATCGGCGCGGCGCAGGGCCGGGCGGCGGTGGCTGACGACGAGGCACGTCGGCCTGTCGGCCCCGGCTTCGTCCACCAGCCGCTCCCACAGCAACTGCTCCGTTTCCACGTCCAGCGCGCTCGAGAGGTCATCGAAGACCAGCAGTTCGGCGTCGCGCACGAGCATCCGCGCCGCGGCCGCCCGCTGCACCTGCCCGCCGGAGAGGCGCACGCCGCGAGGTCCGACGACCGTATTCAACCCCGCNTCCAGCATGGCGACATCCGGCTCCAGCACGGCCGCTCGCAACGCCCGTGACAGATCGGCTTCGTTCTCCGGCAAGCCCATCAGGATGTTGTCGCGCAGCGGTTCGCTGAACAGCCGCGGCACCTGCGGCGTGTAGGCCGAGCGCGGCGGCACGAAGAACGCCCCGGGGTNGGCCACCGGCGCGCCGTTCCAGCGCACCGCGCCGCCGTCAGGCGGCAGCAGCCCCAGCAGCGCCCGCAGCAGCGTCGTCTTGCCGCTGCCCACCCGGCCGGTGATGACGGTGAAGGAGCCGCGGGGGAGGGTAAAGGTGACGTCAGCGACGCCGGCAACCGCAAGCGCAGGGGAAAAGGGGAGAAGGGGTGAAAGGGTGCTCCCCTTCTCCCTTTCTCCCTTTCTCCCCCCCTCTGCTGCATCACCCGGCGTGGGGTGGAGATATGAGAGCCCCACCACCTCTAGCTGCTCCAGCCGGTCGGCGGCTGTCTTGGCCGGCATGGGCAACGCGGGAATGCCGCCCTTGTCGTAGATCGGCCGGTGGGCGACGATGCTCGCCGGCGGCGCGTCGGGGTGCATCTCCTGCAGGCGGTCGAGCACCACCCGCTGCTGGGCGATCTCCGACATGTAGCTGCCCAGGTTGGCCGGGAAGTNGACGGCGATNGTNAGGTANGTGACGAACAGCGTGAAGTCGCCGACGGTCATNGCNCCCGACTGGAGCGNCTGCCCGGCCAGCAGGACGACCACGGCCACGGCNATATCNCCCATGCTCTGCCCGGCCGAGAAGGCCAGCGTCAGGAAGGTGTTCTGGCGCACCCCGGCCTTGCGCCGCGCCTCGCTCAGCGTGTTGAAGTAGCGCAGCGCGCCGCTTTCGGCGTCGGCCACCTTGACCGCCTGCACCCCGCCGAGGATCTCACCCAGGAAGCCTGTGACGCGGCTGCTGGCCACGCGGGTCGTCCGGTCGTAGAGCAGGAACCGCTTCCAGGCCACGCGGATGATGAAGAACACGGCCAGGAGCGGCAGGATAGCCACCAGCGTGATCCACGGGTTGATGCGGGCCATGATGATTACCGCGAACAGGAAGAAGATCGCCTCGCCGACCTCCTGCGGGATCCAGGTGGGAAAGTCGGCGTAGTCGCCCACGTCGCGCTCCAGGCGATGAATGGCGTCGCCGGACTCGACCGGCAGCGGCCGCGCGGAGGGCTTGGACAAGATGTTGCCCATGAAGTTGACGCGCAGCAGCACGCCGTTGACGCTGCGCACCGCCCAGCCACCCCACTCGGCGAAGACGTTGGCCACCATGCGGCCGAGCTGGACGGCCACCAGCAGACCCAGCAGTGTAGCGATGCCGAACGTCGCCGGGGCCTCGCCGGTCAGCTCGTCAAAAAAGCGCCGCGAGATCAGGCCGGGGATCAATCCGGTGGCGATGACGATCACGCCGAACACCAGGTTGACGACGAAGTACCATGGCCGATACCGGATCAGCGCCCAAGTGCCTTTAAAGACGGGAAGAGAATCCACAGATTTCACCGATTCGGTCGGAGTAGTCATGGTGTTACCTCTCGATAACCAAATAATGAAAGGGAGCAGGGCGGAAAGGGAGCAGGGGTAAAATCGGCGATCTCCCCCGCACCCTTTGTCCCTTTTTCCCCTTCACTGAAAAAGCGACGTTGGTCCATTCGAGTCATGCCAGCACCTCCTCCAACCCCGTCTGCAGCAGCCGGTAGAAGCGCGACGCGGGGTCGGCCGCCAGCGCGGCGCGGGGGCCAAACTCGACCACGCGGCCGTCCTCCAGAATCAGGATGTCGTCGGCGCGTTGAACGGTACGCAGCCGGTGGGCAATGATGAGGCCCGTGCGCCCGGCCAGCAGCCGGTCGATGGCCCGCTCCAGCAGTTGC
>JAACJX010000007.1 GCA_014237545.1 Ardenticatenia bacterium
GGCGGAGTTCAAGGCCGAGCACATCCCCGGCTCGGTCCATCTGGAGCTGGACGACCAGTTGAGCAACCGCATCGGCTTCACCCTGCCGCCCGAAGCGCCGGTCATCCTCTTCCTGGGCGACGTGACCCAACCCACAGTGGATTACGACTACCGCCGCGCTGTCTTCGCTTTGGCCCGCGTCGGCTTCGAGCAGGTGGTCGGCTATCTGGCCGAGGGGCTGGACGTGTGGGGCGCCTATGGGTTGCCGCTGACCAGCGGCGACGTGCAGGACATCACCCCGGCCGAACTGAACAATCTGCTGGAGACGGGTAACGGCAGCAAGCCGCTGGTGCTCGACGTGCGCGAGCCGTGGGAGTTTGCCCAGGGGCACGTGCCGGGCGCGCAACTCATCTCGTTGGGCGAGCTGAGCCGGCGCGTGGGCGAACTGGACCCGGCCACGCCGGTGGCGGTCATCTGCGCCACGGGCAGCCGGAGCATGTCGGCCGCCGCGCTGCTGGGCGGCAAGGGATTCGAGACAATCTACAACGTCGTCGGCGGCACGATGCGCTGGATGCAGAGCGGATTGCCGCTGGAACGGTAGTGGGTTTCGCGCGGCCCCGCGGCCGCGCCGTTCATCTTCCTTAGCGAAACGGGCCGCGACGGATCATCGTCGCGGCCCGTTTTGTCATGGTCAAGGGGCTGTCAGGCCTGCAGGCCGATTTCCGGCGGCGCTTTGCGGGCCTCCATGAGAAACAGAAAGCTCAACAGGAAAAGCGGCCCGGAGACGANGAGGAACGAAATCAGAGAATCCACCCATTGGCCGTTCCACCGCTCGCCGAAAAAGACCGCNAAGCCGGCCCCCAGCAGCAGAAAAAGGATCCCGCCGATGCGCGGCCGCGTCCAGGCCACAACCAGCACAAACAACACNATGAACACCGGCAGCAAATGGATGATCCAGGCAAGCAGCCCTTCCCAGAAGCTGCCGGCCCCTTCCCAGGCGTCGAAGGTGAACAGCGTCAGGAATAGGGCAAAGGCGATGCCCAACCCACGCGGCAGCCAATATGAGAACGAATGATTCGGGTTCATGGTTTAACTCCCAGAATAATAATGATGTCGAAAGAGAGGCCTGACCGGCCGGCGGCCCCTATCCGGGTAAGTTAAACCCTCAAGCGCCCGCCTGCCAAATCCGGACGGCCCTAGACGCGCGGTTGCAACTCCGATGGTTCAATGCACGCGTCGCACAGGAACATCAGGCCGATGGCCGTGGGAGCCAGGGCCATCAACAGCAGCGCCGCCGGTTCGCCGCGGCCGAAGACCACGCCGAACACCGTCGCCAGAATGATGAACAGGATGCCGCCCAATCGCGGCTGCCTCCAGGCGACGACCAGCGCAGCCAGGACGAAGTAGGTCGGCATCAGGTGGACGATAAACGCCGCCAGTTCCTCCCAGAAGCCCGCGCCGGTGCCCCAGGCATCCAGGGCGAACAGGCTGATAAACACGGCATATNTNATGGCGAANACCCGCGGGCTCCACCGCAGGATCGCCTGGTTATTGGCCGACATTTCGCCCCACCTCCTTGATCGCCATTGCGATCTGTGCCAAGCCGAAACGACGCCTCAGGCCACCGCCACCACATCACGCCCCGCGGCCACGGCCAGCGCCGCGGCGATNTCCTGGGCGATCATCTCCCGCTTGCTCCGCTCGATAAAATAGCTCGGCCCGGCCTGCAAATAGCTGGGGAAGACGNGCGCGCCGCGGAAGGTGAAGTCGCCGCCCCTGATCTTGTAGGTCGCGCCCCGGGGAACCACGCGNGGCAGGCCGTGCCGCCGGGCGATGGTGTTGAGGGCCAGGATGGCCACGTCGCCCATNAGCAGGTAGGCGCGGACGTTGGGGAACNGGTCAAGCTCTCGCTCCAGCCAGCGCGAGCACTCGACNACCGTCTCGCGCCGCANGCCGTAGCCCATCTTGCTGCACTTGACGGCNGTTGTCAGNTAGACNCCCAGGTGNAGGATGTCNGCCAGCGAGTTGACNTTGGCCCCGGCGTCGCGGAAGGCCTGGACGGTCGTGCGCGCGAACAGGGGATCGCCGCCGGCGTAGTACCCGTCGGCGGGGTCGGCCGCGGCGCATTCGGAAATGAGGACGACACGCACCCGCTCGCGCTCGATGGGCAGCGGGGGCAGGAAGAAGCCGGAGTGGTGGACATCGGTGCAAGGAAAGAGCGCACACCCACAGCAATCATCGGTACCCATCACCGTACCTCCTCGCAAATCGATCTATTCTCTCTACATACAGCATACACCCACGGGGGCCGGCTGTCACGTGATGAATGTCATGGGTTTTGGCTTGTTTGGGCGGGGATTGATAAGTGTCAGGCAACCGGAAATTGCGCCGGCTCATCATCAGATAACGCTTTGGCGGTTCGCCAGATTCCCACTCTCCCCAATCGCAATTCCTNGGTCTGATCGGCCAGTGAACAAGGCCAAATAGATCAAAAGGTATATTTACGAAGGAAGCCCTTCCCCCTATACTCTTAATGGGACAAGCCAATAAAGACCGATGTTGCGTGTTCGCGAGGATCGGGCGGGATTCAAACCCACCCCTACCGAATATCGTTTTAACCTGTCAAAGAGCATCAATCCGCCATCGACGGGAATGATTTGTAAACAGGCAACGACAGGCATCGCGTTCCACAGGCGGATTTCCATTCGACGAGCATGTTNAATCATGCCAACGGCCGCCGCGGCCACCTAATTCACCTTTTGTCAGTGTGAGGAGTAACCATGAAACGAACAACCTTGCTGATCATCCTGCTTGCCGTCACCCTTGTGCTAGGCGGATGCGTTAACCTGAACGCCATCACCGGCTCGGGCAACGTCGTGAGNCAGGAGTATGACTTCGCCGATTTTAATGAGGTCGACATCAGCCACGCCTTCAACGCCACCATCAACCCCGGCGACGCCTACAGCGTCGTCGTCCGCGTCGACGACAACCTCGTGGACCACCTCGTTGTCGAGCAGAACGGCAACCGGGTGAGCATCGGCCTGGAGAACGGCACGATGGCCACCCGGGCCACGATGGAAGTGGACATCACCATGCCCTTCCTGTCGCGGCTGAACGCCAGCGGCGCCAGCCGGGCCCAGCTCAACACCCTGCCGGTGGACGACAACTTCACCGCCGAAGCGTCGGGCGCCAGCCAGGTCCACGGTGATATCGAGGCCATCGACATCGACCTGAGCGCGTCCGGGGCCAGCACCATTTTCCTGGCCGGCACGGCCAGCAACGTGCGCGCCGTGGCCTCGGGCGCCAGCACCATCGACCTGACCGAGTTGGCCGCCATTGACGCCCAGACCGACGCCAGCGGAGCAAGCACCGTCATCGTTAACGTCGAGGGCATCCTCGACGCCGACGCGTCCGGCGGATCGAACGTCTTCTATCTCGGCAGTCCGGAAATGGGCAACATCGACACCAGCGGCGGGGCCGAAGTCAGCCAGCGCTGACCCAACAAATTGGGCTGGCTTCATTCCCCTGTCTATAAGTTAGAGGGTTTCAATCTTCAGCCGCGCAGGCCAGGTAATCGGGTCAACAGTGCAGTGGACCAAGCCTCCTCCTACCCCGATTGCCTGGCCATCTGTCCCCCGTCACAGCACTACTTGTCAGTGGGCTACTGATATCCCCAATGGCCGCAACTGGCGCGACCTTGGGCACGTGTTAACATTCGGCCTATGAGCAATCACCCGCTTAATTTGGCCCTGCGGTTTGTGCTGGAAATTGCCGCGCTTGTGGCAATGGGTTATTGGGGTTGGGTCGGCCATGAAGGAGCCAGCCGCTACCTGTGGGCGATCGGTTTACCCCTGGTGGCGGCCGCAATCTGGGGCACGTTTCGCGTTCCGGGCGATCCGGGTAACGCCCCTGTTCCGGTTCCGAAGCCGGCTCGCCTGTTGCTGGAAGCGTTGTTTTTCGGCGGAGCCGTCTGGTGCCTGTTTGATGCTGGCCGGCCGGGGCTATCCGCCGCGTTCGGGGCGATTGTTCTCATTCACTACGCCCTTTCCTACGACCGCGTCCTTAAGTTCATTGGTCGCTGACCGACTCGGCCCGTGGGTCAAATAACCTATAGACTGGAATCACGGCGCATTTTACAATAGGTCATCATGCACATGAACAACACAACCCACAGATGGATCTCCCGAATGTTGCCGGCGCTCATATTGCTGCTGGCCATAATGCTGGTTGCCTGCGGCGGGAACGAAACCCCGGCCGAGGAACCCCTACCGACCGCGGCGGTCGAGGCTCCCACCACGGCCCCACCCACCGAGGAACCAGCGGCCGAGGAACCGACCGCGGAGCCAACGGACGTCCCCCCCACTGCGGCCCCGACCGCAGAGCCGACGGCCGAAACGGAATCGAGCGGAGCGACGCTCAGCGGCGAGTGTAACAACGCCTACTTCCCCGTCGTCGATGGCCGCGTCTACACCTACTCCACCAGCATCTCCGGCTTTGGCGTGTCCAACATCACCCAGACCTACGGCGATGTGACCGATGAATCCTTCACGATCACCATCGATGCCGGCGAAGGCGAACCGTTCACCAACACCTGGACCTGCACGAGCGAAGGGATCCTGTCGCCTGATTTCACGCAATTGCCCGGCGGCATGGAAGGCGTCGTATCGATCGAGATGGTTGAGGCGGAAGGGGTCACGCTGCCGACAGAGGAGATGATGCAGCCGGGCGAGTCATGGACAACCCGCTACGTGGCCGAAGCCGTCTTCGGCGACGCCGACACGGGCGAGATGACCATGGTCCAGACCATGGAGATGACCAACACCGTCATCGGGACTGAGGCGGTTAGCGTGCCGGCCGGCGAGTACGACGAGGCCATGCGCGTCGATACGACTGGACTGGTGACCATGGCGATGGGCGACACCGGCATGACCACGTCTTTTGATATGAACTACTCGTCGTGGTATGTGCGGGACGTCGGGCTGGTGAGGCAAGAGTTCGCCAGCATGCTCGGCGTGGAGGGAGCCAACAACCCCAGCGTGACGGANCTTCTATCGTTCGAGGATCAGTAAAATAACTACCGAGAGACCGGGCATCCCGCCGATGCCCGGTCTCTCGGCGTGCCATTAGCCGGTCGGCTCGCCGATCCCGTTGGTGCATGCCGCGCCGCGCTCCGGCGTGTTCGGCCCCAGACGATAGCGCTCGATGAACCGGGCCACGCGGTCGTCGTCGATGTCATCCACCTCCAGCTGCACCCCCCAGGTCGTCAGGACGATTGGGCTGCGCTGCTCCGGATAGGGACTGACCAGAGTGTAGGTCTGGCCGCGGAAGCGGTCCTCGATGGCGGCGATGGTCTCGGCCGGCAAATCGGGCTGGTAGGTGACCCAGGCCGCGCCGTGCTCCAGCGAGTGAATGGCGTTGGCCGAGTTCAACGGCGTGTCATAGATCCCACAGTTTTGCCAGGCGGGGTCATGGACGCCGCCGGCCGGCGGCAGCTCCCCGAACGGGATGTCGAGGTTAAGTTGGTGGCCTTGCGACGGCCGGGGGAACGTGACCACGCCCTGAATCTCCGGCTCCGGCCGCAGCCCAAGCCACAACAGGACGCCCAAAACAATGAGGCCGGCAACCGCCGCCAGGCCAATCAAAACCGTCCGGTTNGATGAGGACTCCTGCTTCNCCGCTTTCTTACTCGCCGGCTTCTTCCGGCTCCGCGCTGAACCCATAATTTCTCTCTCCTAAAAAAATGTCCGGGGAACCCGGCACAAAAGTGAGCGATATATTGACAAAGATTTGCCCGATGTGCAAGTAAACGGACCAGTCTCTCACTTAATTTCAGAGTGATTGACCCCCCGCACTTACTCGCCCAAATAACCTGACAGGTGGGCGCGACAACGCNTAATCTCCATCAGGCACGTCGCTGCGCCNACCTGTCAGGTCTGTCTCCTTCATCACATAAATTTTCAGGCCAAGAGCTTCCTATCCGTGTTCATCCGCTNAATCCGCGTCATCCGTGGCCCTTTCCACCTTTTCACGATTTATCGATGGTGCGGCGCGATTGATTATGTTAGCATGCGCCCAAGTTCGTCGGACAATCCAATATTCCAGGGGGAAAGATTCGTGTTTGCGCGTTATATCGTCACCATTCTGCCCGGCGGGAAGCACCCGCCCCACCCTCTCGCCGGCGACAGCGCGACCCTCCGGCTGGAGCTTCCCGGTTATTCCGTGGTCATCGAGTCGCCCGACGCTGCGCCGGACCAGTACTTCGCCATCCGGCGCGACGGAGCGAGCGAACTAACCCTCGTCGAAGGCCACCCCATCCCCGCCGCCGGCGGCGGCCTGCCCCACTCCGGCATCTACAACGAGATCAATATCGACGCGGCCGCGGGCGAGGCGCGGCTCCACAACGACACCTTTGGCCTGCTGGCCTGCTACTTCGCCCAGGACGGCGACACNNTGCGCATCTCCAANTCCCTACGGCTGCTGCNGCGCGGCGGCAATCGCGGCGTCGATGAATTGGGCGTGGCCGAGATGTTCCTGTTCGGCGGCTGGACGCCCAGCGAGCGGATCATCGTCCGTGACGCGCAGCGGGCCGCCGCCGGCACGGCGTACCGCTTCGACCTGAGCGGCCGCCGGCCCCCCGAGGCCACGCGCCTGACGCGGACGTGGACCACGGTCATCGACGCGCCGGTCGGGGCCGTCGTCGACCGCATCTGCGACCTGTGGAACGCGGCGCTGGAGACTCACTTCGACCCCATCGACGGGCCGGTTGGCCTGCTGCTCAGCGGCGGGCTGGACTCGCGCATGGTGGCCGGGGCGGCCGCGGCGCGGGGCAAGCAACTCGTGGGGCTGACCTTTGGNGACCTGCGCAGCGACGANGTGAAAATCGCCGGCCGCGTGGCTGAGACGACCGGCGCGACGTGGATTCCCAGCGGCCTGGATGCCGATTTCGCCTTCGAGCGGCTGGCCTTCGACCGCGTCAACCGCACCCACGAGACGATGTACAACCTGATGTGGGACGCCAACGCGCCGCTGCTGTCGGCCGAGGGGGCGCGACACTTCTCCACCGGCGCGACGTTCGAGACGGTCTTTGGCGGGCAGAAGGACGCCGACAAGCGCCGCCGCTTCCTGCGCAACATGCGCCAATCGGTGCTGGGAGCCTGGAAGACGCCCGCGGCCACAGCCGCCGACCGCGCCGCCGTGGCCGAGGCGATCAAGGGCATNGGCCGCAAGCGCGCCCGCCATTATGCCTTCCTGCTGGCCGAGCCGTACCGCTCACTGGTGACCGAATCCCTGCCCGCGGCCGAGCGCGAGGTGGACGAGCGCGTGGCCCTCATCGCCACCGCCGGCCCCATCACCGCCGCCCAGATCCGCGAGCGCTTCGACAGCGAGCACTACCAGACCCACTACAGCCGCAACCAGGAGCGGCAACTCTTCGCCTATGGCACGGTGGTGCTGCCAACCATCGACCGCGATCTGGCCGACTACCTGACGAACCTGCCCGCGGGCATGAAGTATGACCACGCGCTATACTACCGCGTCATCCGGCGGCTCTACCCCGATCTGGNGGCCATCCCCGTGCCGAACCTGGGCACGGGCGTGGACAAGTCGCAATTACGGATCGAACTCAATCGCGTCTGGCAGATCCAGCGCAACCAGCGGCTGACGACGTGGGTCAACTTCTCGGACTGGATGCGCCTGGGGGACAACATGGCCAAGTACGAGCAGCTATTCCTGGAGCAGCCCCACTTCTTCGACGGCGACGCCGTTCGCGCTTTCTTCAGCGACGTCCGCGCCGGCCGCCGCAGCATCTACGACGGCGGTGAGACGACCGGCTTCCTCAACCTGGCGTATCTGCNGGATGACCGGCGGCTGGTGAAATAGACGACGGACCACACACGACGGCGCACCTCGCCGGTTCGTGGTCTGTCGTCAGTCGTCCGCCGGTTAGCCCATCACCGCCAGCAGCGCCCGCCAGAAATTGCCGTAGGCATTGCGGACGAAGCCGGGCCNGCTGTTACCCGGCAGCAGCGGCGGGAAGCTCGACGCGCCGGGGTCGTCGAAGCGATTATTGGCCCCNGTCGTCTCCCACAAGATATCGCCCGACGGGATCCCCAGCTCGGCCACCACGTCGTCGGGGTCGTAACCGTTGTTCTCGTAGGTGTTGCCGTGGATGTAGTTGCCCTCTGCCAGCGGGCCGACGTCGACCTCGTTGGCGTTGAACGCTCCTGTCCCGGTCAGGCTGAACACCGCCACGCCGGCCGTCTTGTTGCCGGTGATGGTGTTGTTGTACACCTCGTTGTTGTCCGACCCGATGATGAGGATACCCGTCCCCGGCGGCACGATCCGCGCCACCGCCCCCTCCGGCGCGAAGTTAGCCAGGTTGTTGTTCTCGATCACGTTGTCGTAGATCTTCGCGTCGGATGAGATCTTCGACGTCAACTGCGGCAGGAGNACCATCAGGATNCCATTGCTGTTCTCATACAGGTGATTGTTGTAGATCTCGCCGCCCAGCGTGTTCTCCAGTTCGATNCCGATGACGTTGCCGTAGGCGGTCGAGTCGCGCACGATGACGTTCTCGCTCTGGCCGGCATAGATGCCCGCGTCGTCCACGCCGGTCACCGTCACCCGCTCGATGACCACGTCGCTGCTGCGCACCGGGTAGACGCCATACGTGCCGACATTCTCAGCAAAGACGTCGTGGAAGTGGACGCCCTTGGCTCCCTCGACCAGGATGCCATTGTCGGTGAAGTTGCGGGTGTGCAGGTTGCCGACAGTGAAGTTGTTGCCGCTGGCGATGACGCCCTCGGGCAGACGATTCTCGCCATCGAGGATGGGGAATTCGCCGGCCTCGTTGGGTACGCCGCGCAGCATGATGTCGCTCTTGTCGATGACAACCCGCTCGTGGTAGACACCGTAGGGGATTTCGACCGTATCGCCCGGGTTGGCGCGGTCAACGGCCGACTGGATGCTCTCGCCCGGCCGGACGGTCAGCGTCTGTGGCGGCCGCTCTTCGGCCGTCGCGCCGCCGGGCGCGCTGTTGTGGATCGCCGCGCTCTCGCGCATCGGATGGTCGTACGGCTCGACGACCGGCAGACCGGACGGCACGGCGGCAGGGATGTCCGGCTTTTGGCTCTCGTCGGTGAGGGCAAACAGGAAGGCGACCAGGTCGGCCCGTTCCTGCTCGCTCAGCTCAAACGGATTGACGAAGACGTCCACCTGCTCGAAGCCATGGGCGCGGCCCCCGCCGTTCTCGTAAAAGTCCAGCACCTCGTTCAGCGTCGGCATCGAGCCGTCGTGCATATAGGGGGCGCTCAGGACGAT
>JAACJX010000058.1 GCA_014237545.1 Ardenticatenia bacterium
CTCCAGGTGTTCCTTGATGAAAGGGACGAGGTTGGGCGAGGAGATCTCCTCTTCGCCCTCGAGCAGGAATTTGACGTTGACCGGTGCGCTTCCCGCGGTCTTCAGATAGGATTCCAGCGCCTTGACATGGATGAACAGTTGCCCCTTGTCATCCGTTGCGCCACGAGCGTAGATCTTGCCGTCCTTCTCCACCGGTTCAAACGGGTCGGTGTGCCAGCCGTCTTCTACCAGGGCGGGCACGACATCGTAGTGGCCATAGACCAGCACCGTGGGTTTGTCCGGCCCCGCGCCCAGCCACTCGCCATAGACGACGGGGTGGCCGGCCGTTGGCATCACCCGCACATTGTCGAGCCCCAGCTCGCGCATGTGCGTTTCAAGCCAGTCGGCCATGCGGCGGATGTCGCCGGCGTGGGCCGGGTCGCCGCTCAGGCTCGGGATGCGGAGCATATCGTGAAGTTCGTGACGAAATCGTTCCGCGTGATCGCGGGAGTACCTTCGCGCTGCATCGCTCATTTCAGACATATGACTTCTCCTCGGGAAAACTCGTCGCCTCGTAATTGACCAGTAGCAAAGATAACAACGGAATAACAGCAAGGCGTGGTCAATTGACGTGCATTAGGTTGAAAGCTCGGTGCAAGACTTCCCACTTCCAGCCAGGATCCATACAACAGGTACCACGAATGAGCCGCCAGGATTTTGGGCGGCTGGAGAAACGTCGCTAACTATAGGCCAAGAAGTTGTTTCTTCTTGGCCTCGAATTCATCAGTCGTAAGGATGCCCATGTCGCGCAATTCGGCCAAACGCTTCAACTCATCGATATAGTCGGTCTGACCCGGAGCGGGCGCGGCAACCGGCTGGGGCGCGGCATCGGCCGTTTCCGGCGCGGCGTCGGCCGCTTCAATCGCCGCCACTTCGGCGTCAGTCAGCTCCTGCGTTTCGATGTCTAATTCGTTGATAGCCGCTTCCAGTTGCGCTTCACTCAGGTCTTCGGGCTTTTGGCCGGTGTGGCTTTCGATACGTTGCGCGTCTTGCTGGCTCAACTTGATCGCGTTCGATGTGCCTTTCACGGCAATTGCGATCATGCCGCCGGCCAGCAACATGCGGCGGCGGCGCATGCGAATGCGGCGCCGTTGCATGCGCCGGACGCTGCGCCGCGTGCTGCGGAGAGTGCTACGTCGTCTCATCAATGAACTCCTGATTAATTTGCAAATGAATTGCTCTTGTCGAACGATAAGGATCATAAAACCGATTCACGCAAAGGTGGATCGGTTGATTCGTAGCAAAGGATCAGCTATTCGATTTAGTGGTTGGTATCTGCTCCTGAGTGTTAGTCACCCTGGGGGGCAGGCACTCGCGAATACAATGTTAGAGATGATGATTTACGCGATTGTTATTCGCCTGGATATATTCTGGACAAATCTTAGCGTTTCGTCAACACATCCGGGGTCC
>JAACJX010000087.1 GCA_014237545.1 Ardenticatenia bacterium
GAGACGGGGCTTTCCTTCAGCATCCGACGCGTCTGGCGGCGGATCTGCTCGGCGCTGATACCGAACTTGCGCAGCACGTCGATCGCCAGTCCTTCGTTTTGGCGAGCCAAACCGAGGAGCAGGTGCTCGGTGCTGATATAGTGCTGTCCCATGCGCCGGGCTTCTTCGACCGCATACTCAAGGATGCGTTTGGTGCTGGGGGAAAGCTCGGTCTTCGAAAACGGGGTGCGTGTGCCCTGGCCGCCGGAGAGCCGTTCGACCATGGCTTGCACGCGCGTCACCTCAAGACCGAGTTCGCGAAGAACACGGCCGGCAACGCCTCCCTCTTCCAGCAGCAGGCCGATCAAGACATGCTCGCTGCCTATGTAGCTGTGGTTAAGGCGTTCCGCCTCTTCCTGGGCCAAACTCAACACCCGGCGGGCACGTTGAGTAAATCGTTCCCAATTCTTAGAGTTCACGGCTTTCCACCTCAGGGAAAATCAATACGAATACAGCACGTAAAAACGGCGTATCTACATCGTATTCAGCATCGCCAGGTCTTCTTCCATGAATTTGTCCGACGCCACCTGGCGCAGGCTCAAACCCACCTGGCGCTGCTTCGAGTCGAGGCGGATAATGCGGACCGTGATTTTGTCGCCGGGTTTCACGATGTCCCGCGCCTGTTCGACGCGATCCTCCGCCAGCTCTGATATGTGGATTAACCCCTCCAACTGATAATCATCATCGACNCGCGCGAAGGCNCCAAACTTGGTCAGCCGAGTGATNTCGGCCTCGACCAATTGGCCGACGCGNTATAGCTCCTCAATGCGCGTCCACGGATCCGACTCTAGCCGCTTCATGCTGAGGGCAACNCGCTGGCGGTCCTGATCCACACTGAGGACCTGGACCTTGACGCGNTCNCCTTTTTGCANCATGTCGCTGGGCTTNTGAATGCGTTTCCAGCTCATCTCCGACAGGTGGACCAATCCTTCAACACCGCCGATGTCGACGAACGCGCCGAAATCAGCCAGGTTGACGACNTGNCCTTCGAAGACTGAGCCCTCTTCGAGCGTCGAGAACANCTCGCTCTTGCGCGCCTGGCGGATTTCTCGCGAGGCGGCCTGCTCTGANAGGATGAGCCGGTTGCGCGGGCGATCGACCTCGATCACCTTGGCCANCATGGGCTGCCCTACCAAAGANTGATAGGAGCGCTGCCGGTTGTCGCCATCGCTNTCCTGCAGACGGTCGCGGCGCANCTGCGAGTTGGGCACGAAGCCGCGCAACTGTCCCACGCTGACGAGNACGCCGCCCTTGTTGAAGCCGACGATTTCCGTCTCAATGGCATCATTCGACTCGAGGAGGTCGGTGGCGAGTTGCCAGTCCGCTTCTTCGGCCGCGCGGCGATAGGAGAGAATAATATTGCCGTTGTTATCTTCCGGGTTCACAATGAAAACGAGGATTTCCTCGCCTTCCTTGAACAATGCCCGCGTCGTGGAATCGAACCCGGCCGCTTCCTGATTGGGAATCAGGCCTTCGGACTTCGCGCCAATGTCAACCAGTATTTCATTGTTGCGGATGTCGACGATGCGGCCAGTGCGGATTTCACCGGCGGTTGGAAGATATACTTCCTCGTTAAAGAGAAAGTTCATGGGGTGTTCGGCGTCACCAAATTCGGAGTCAATCATTTTTCTAAATATACCCACCTGCGCCGGGAGGTCATCCCCCAGCACCCAATTTTGACGGATTATACTTCCTTTAGGCTGCTTGGCAAAGAACTTAATGTATTGTATAACGATGCGGGGATGGCTAGACNAGCTGAATTTTCCGTCGGCGCGCGGGGTGCCGGAGCGCCTGAANGGCTCTCCCGCCTGTTCCCTTTTCTCCTCTTTTTTCTCAGCTTTTTAATCCGGCTNGTGCCCATNGGCCGGTACGTCACGCCCGACGAACCGACATGGGTCTTTCGCTCCATCCAGTTCCGCGAGGCGCTGCTGGCCGGCGATTGGTCGNGCACGCTTGTGGCNGGCCANCCGGGCGTCATCACTACCTGGNTGGGGGCCCTGGGGATGTCGGCNCACATGCTGTTTTCCATTGAGGCCGCCGANGCCTATGCGTGGCTGTTGAAGATGGCCTTCCTGACGCCCGACAACGTGGCGGCGTTTGAGCAGCTGGCGGTGCTGCTGAGCAGCGGCCGCGTGGCGGTGGCGCTGGTCAATAGCCTGGGCGTGGCAGCGATCTATCTTCTGGCGAAGCGATTGTGGGGNAGCANGGTCGCCTTGGTCGGCAGCCTTTTCATCGCCCTCGACCCGTTTGTCCTCGGGTTGTCCGGACTTCTGCACGTGGATGGGCTGAGCGCCACCTTCGCGACGATTTCCCTGCTGGCCCTGGCGCTCGCGTTGCGACCAGCCGTAGGGGCGGCCGCCTTGAACCGCCGGCTTGTCTGGCCGGCGCTGGCGGGTTTCGCCGCCGCGTTGGCCGTGCTAAGCAAGACGCCGTCGCTCTTGCTAATTCCGCTTTCGGGTCTGGCGATGCTGTGGATTCTGATTTCAGACCGGCAGCCGGCCGGGCGCGAGCGGGTTGTGATGTTTCTTCGCCTGGCTGTGGCCTGGGGGATCGCGTTTGCGCTNGCCATCCTGNTGCTCTTTCCCGCCGCTTGGGCCGCGCCGGCCGAGGTAGCCGCCACGCTNGGCGGCAGCGCCAACCGNCACCTGGGCGAGGCGTTGCGCCAGACCTTTTNCATGGGCAAGACGGCTTTTGTCCACGGCCCTCTTTTTTATCCGGTCGCGTTATTGTGGCGGCTCAGTCCGGTCGTGTGGNTCTCCNTGCCGGTGTTGGGGTTCCTTTTCGCTTCCCGCGACCGGTTAAAAGCAGCCGACAGGTATGACCGATATACCATTGGTCTCCTCGCGCTATGGGTCATCCTCTACGTCGGGATGATCACCGCGGCGGCCAAGAAATTTGACCGCTATATCTTGCCGGCCGTGCCTGCGTTGCTATTGCTGGCGGCCGTGGCCTGGGCCGGGTTGGCCCGGGCGCGACCGCGGGCTGGCCAGTGGCTATTGGGCCTCGCTATCGCGGCGCAAGCGCTTTATTGGCTGGCCCACGTCGCCTACCCGCTGGCGGCGTACAATCCACTGGTTGGCGGCTCGCGGACGGCGTTGCGCGTACTCCCANTCGGATGGGGGGAGGCTATCGGTGNCGCCGGCGTCTANCTGGATGAAACCTTGCCCGCGCATGCGCCAACCCGGGCTATTGCGCCGATTGCCCCGGCTTTGGCNCCCTTTTTCGCCGGGCATACNCTCGTCGAGGGATACGATGATCCGGCCACGGCTGACGACGTGATCGTTACTGCCGGAGGGAAGCAGCTTGATCCGGAAGGCGCGGCTCGCTTGGCGGGGGAGTTGGAGTTACGGCACGTGATTCACTTTGCCGGCATTGACCAGGCGTGGCTCTACCGCAACCCGTCTCCGCAACAGCCCATAGCGCCGGAACAATTGGGCGAACCAGCCTTGTTNGGTGACCGGATGGCTCTGGTGGCCTACGGTCAATCGNCTGCCGATGACGTGGTAACACTCCTGGCTCGCTGGCAGTCGCTGGNCTTCCCCGGTGATGACGCGCGCTACACCTTGCGCATAGCCATCGAGGATGATGCGGGTAATCTATGGTCGGNCCAGGAAACGCCGCTGCTGAACGAGACCTATTTTTATCCGCCGGATTGGCATCGAGCGGAGACCGAGACTGTGCGTTATCANNTGGAGTTGCCCCCCGGCACCCCGCCGGGCGCGTATCGGGTGACGTTGTCGCTGGTCGACGATGCGACGGCCAGTCAGCTCCCGGTGCGGGTAGAGTCGGGCGGGTTCCAGGGCATCTCTTACGACGNGGGCCGGCTGGCGGTGACATTGCCGGAAACTATCGTTTCGGCGTCGCGTATGCAGATTCCCGTGGCGCAAGGCACCACCTGGCTCGACGGTCGCCTGCAATTACTGGGTCGCGGGGAGATCGCCGGGGAGGCATTGGCGGGTAGCCAGCTTCCAATTCATTTGTTCTGGCACGCCCCCCAGGGCAATTTGCCGCACGGGTTGTCGCTCCAGTGGTATCTGCGCGCGGCCGACGGCAGCGCGGAATCGGCGGCCGACCGGTTGCCACTCAGTCGCTTCGACACGGCCGACTGGCGCCTGGGGGAATCTATTCAAGAGATGTATCCAGTGGCGATTCCGCCCGACCTGGCGCCGGGCCGCTACCAGTTATTGCTCTCCCCGGTTGGGAATGATGGTCGCCCGCTAGGCGATGCCTGGTCTATGGCCGAAATCCAAATCAACAACATCGNCCGCTTGTACGCGTTGCCGGAGGAGATTGGCGTTGCTCTGGACGCCCATTGGGAGCCTCTATCGCTGGTCGGGATGGAGCCNGGCGAATTATCTGTGNTTGCCGGGGAGCCTGNTGANCTGACCCTCTATTGGCGCAAGCGTCATGTGTTGGGNGANGTCTACTCGATATTTGTTCACGCCGTTGATGANGCGGGGAACATTGTGGCTCAATCNGATCACTGGCCGGGCGGATTGCCGACCAACATCCTGGATGAGGAACANGTGGTNATNGACCGGTTTGGNCTGGANNTACCGGCTGGNACNGCCGCGGGCCANTACCAGATCCGCGTCGGGTTGTATTCNGCCGAGAGCGGCCGGCGCTTGCCGGTAACGGCCGGCGCGACGGACAGTCTGGGTGAATACGTGACCCTGCCCGTCGCGCTCGAAGTCCTCGNNCCTTAATCCGCGCTTCTCAACAAATAAACCTCATACGCAGGAAACTACTCCGCCTTGGGCGTATCCCGCTTGCGCGAGGCCAGCGCCAGGACGATACCCGCGGCGATGAGCCCCAGACCGGCCAGCGGGAGGATGAGGTTGGTCATGCTCGTCGGCGAGGCGGCCCGCGACGCGGTGGACCCGCGAGATGTCATGCCTGCTCCTTCCAGGTTCGCTCCCGGATCGCTAGCCGTCACGGCTGGTGATTGTTCGGCTGAGAGGGGTGTGGCGATGATTTCAGCCGAGACCATCTCCGACTCAGACCCGTTGGAGTCCGGCACCGCCGCGTTTGCGTCACTCGTGCTCGCGGCTCCCTGATCACCGCCGGCGGTGTTGGCTCCCGCTCCGGCGCCTGTTGTTGCCACCGTCGCCGTGGCGGTTGGCGTTGGGGTGGGGACGCATGTGAGAAGCGGCAGGGGCGTCGGGTTCCAGCGCGCGCCGGGCGTCGGCGTAGCGCCGTTGATGGCCGGCGGCGCGATAACGGGGACGAGGGCAGTGTTGCCGAATTCAGTCACATCCCGGTCCTGCACCCAACCGACCAGGTTGGGCTTCACCTGTATTTGCCACCATTCCGCGTAAGCCGCGCGGCC
>JAACJX010000515.1 GCA_014237545.1 Ardenticatenia bacterium
CATCGAGTCTGGTGAATCCGGGGGTGATTGGTGAGTTGCGGCGGGATCACACAGGTTAATCCGCTGAAGATGGGGAAATAAGAAATTAACCACGGATTGGATCCAGATTTTACGGATATCTCTACGGTCCTTAATCAATCCTGCTCCAAGGCTAATGCTTTAATCTTCAACAGTGCCTGATGAATGGCCGGACGGGATAACTATGAAATGTGTAAATTGCGGGCAAGCTGACACGACGAACACTCATACCTCGATCACGATAGGGACGATGCAGATCAGGAACGTTCCGGCCCAAGTCTGCCCCCATTGTGGAGAAACATATGTTGATGAATGGGTTACCACTGGCCTGCTTGAATCTGTGGAAGGCATACAGTTGAGTGATGGTCAGGAAGGGATATATTTTACCAGCTTGCCGGATGCCTCTCCTGAAGATCAGGCAATAATACTTGACCGCATCAAACGCCGTCGCTCTTTTTCGCCGGAGAATGCCGGCGCTCCGGACAGCGCCGAACTTTTACGAGAAGGTCGGGGACGCTAGGTTGCGCTCATTGCAACTGACACCGTTACTATGAAAATACACCTCCACACCATCGGCTGCCGCCTCAACCAGGCCGAGATCGAGACGATGGCCCGCCAGTTGCAGGCCGGCGGCCACGCCATCGTCCCTGACGCGGCCGAGGCCGACACGATCATCCTCAATACCTGCGCCGTGACGGCCGAAGCGGCCCGCGACGCGCGCCACCTGACGCGCCGTTTCCACCGCGCCAACGAATCGGCACAGATCGTCCTGACCGGCTGTTACGCGACGCTCGCGCCGGACCTAGCCGCGGCGCTGCCCGGCGTCGGCCGCGTGGTGGCCAACGTCGACAAGGAGCGGCTGCCGCTGCTGCTCGACCCAGCGCTGCTGGCCGACGCACCCCTGTTCGACCGCGAGCCGATCACCCGCGAGGCACAGCCCGGCAGCTTTGGCCGCACGCGCGGCTTCGTCAAGGTCCAGGACGGCTGCGATAACCGCTGCACGTTCTGCGTGACAACCGTCGCCCGCGGCGCGGGCCGCAGCCGCCATCTGGGCGACGTGGTGGCCGAGGTGGGCCGCTTCGCGGCGGCGGGTTACGGCGAGGTGGTGCTGACCGGCGTTCACCTGGGCAGCTACGGCCGCGACCTGGGCCAGCCGGCAGGCCTGCGCGAACTGGTGGCGGCGCTGCTGGAACATACCGACATCCCGCGTATACGCCTGTCATCGCTGGAGCCATGGGAGGTCGCCGACGGTTTCTTCGAGTTGTGGGCGAACCCACGCCTGATGCCCCACCTGCACCTGCCGCTGCAATCGGGCAGCGACCGGGTACTGCGCCGCATGGCCCGCCGCACCAGCCGGGCCGAGTTCCGGGCCCTGGTCGACGCAGCCCGCGCCCATATCCCCGACCTGAGCGTTAGCACCGACATCATCTGCGGCTTCCCCGGCGAGACGGAAGCGGAGTTCGCCGAGACCCTGGAGTACGCCGAGGCGATCGGCTTCGCGCGCATTCATGCCTTCAGCTACAGCCCGCGGCCCGGCACGGCCGCGGCGCGGATGGCTGGACAGATCTCCGGCCCGGTCAAGCGCGAGCGCACCCGGCAACTGATAGCCCTGGGCGAACGACTGAGCCTGGCGTTCCACCGGGGCTACGAGGGGGCGACGCGGCCGGTGCTGTGGGAGACGGCCACCGGCGCGAACGCCGACGGCTTGCTGTGGGCGGGCTACACCGACAATTACATCCGCGTGTCGGCCGTTGGCCCGGCGGATCTGATGCGGCGGGTGACGATGGCGCGGTTGGGGGAGGCGCGGGTGGAAGGGATGAGCGGGGTGATTGCCAGTTAAACGCGCCGCCGATCATTTTCCCGTTAATACACCCGCGTCATCGCTCGCCGCCACGCTATAGAGACGCACCACGGCTCGCGTATCCGTTCGCAGCGCCCGCCCCTGGAGCCAGTTGTTGGCGATGTGCCGGCCCTCGTAAAACACGCCACCGCCCGACGCGCCCANCTCGATAAAATTATCGATTTCCAGCGCGGGCACCGGGCCGTCCTCCCTAATCGATGAAACTCGTGCCCATTCGACGAACGTCGTCTTGCCGTCCCAATTGACCTGGGCGATCTCACTGCCGGGCCGGATGNCCGACAGTTNCGCCACCCCCAGTGGCGCGGATGGAACACCATGGTAGTCGAAGAAGCCAATGCCTTTGATGGTCTTAAAGTCGAGGAGCATCAAGCCCGGCCCAGAGGCTACGACAGTGTAACTGGATAGGGGCGCGTTGCGCAAGATGAATTGACCGTCGGCCAGAGCCACCGAGAGGTGTGTTTCCGCGCGGGCCAGCGCGGGGCTCTCCCCGCGTTGGAGGCTTACGTAATGATTATGGGTGATGACGTAGCGCCCGTCGATAACTGTGCCGTGGCCCACGCGAACCGGCCCGGAGCTTAAAAACAACAGGCGCACCGTCGAAGCCAGGATCCGTCGGCCCGCGGCGTCACAGTAGGGTTTTGAGGCAGGGGCCGGATCGATGCACGACGGCGACTCCGGCGGCCGGTATACGGAATGAATCGGGGCATCCGTGAGGAACAAAAATGTGTCCGGAGCGCCCAGAGTAGCGCGGCCCAGGTGCATCAGCATGCTACCCAGGATGACCGCAACGAATAACCCATACGAGGTCAAGGGTGCGGAGCGGTGTGGCGCGTGAATGACAGGGCTAATGTGACCGCTCATGGCCCCTCCCGATATCTCCTTTATCTGGATTGTACGTTTCTATCGTGGCCGCCGCGTGTTCGCGGCCATTACATAGCGTGGTCGTTCGCGTTGCTGGGGACGCGGTCGGTAGCGGTGAGTATACGGTCGCTGTAGCTTGTCTGAATCACAATACAGAGGATACAATCCAGCAGTCTAGAACGTTTGTTTTTACCTGCTCAGACCTGACGCCGGGCGACAGTGGCCCGCCAATTTGAAACGTCAATGGGTCAGGTTCCAGTATTCGCAAGTATGCCCTCATGACCAACCGCGAATTCCGCCTGGAGAACGAGAAGCAGTTCGACCGCACCGGCCCTGTCCGCTGGATCGTGTCGCACCTGGCCCAATATCCGTGGCTGCCTGTCGCCGCTATTGTGGCCGCGGTGGTTAACAACTTCGCCGCCAGCTATATCCAGGTGCTCATCGGCCGCGGCTTCGACTTGCTGAACACGCCCGGCTGGACGGCGCGCTCGCTGCTGCTGCTGGCGCTGACGGTCTTCTTCTCGGCGGCGATGCAGGGGCTGTTCGGCCTGGCGCGCAACTCGTCATTNGAGTTCATGGCCCAACGCGTGGAGCGCGACGGCCGCGACGAGCTATACGCCAGCCTGCTGGGCAAGAGCCAGACTTTCCACAACCGCCAGCGCATCGGCGACATCATGGCCCGCGCCACCAACGACGTGCGCACGCTCAACATCATGTTCAGCCCCGGTCTGATGCTCATCACCGATTCGCTCGTCGGTCTGGCCGCACCGATCGTGCTCATCTACCGGATCGACCCGCAGTTGCTATTGGTGCCGCTGATCTTCGTCGTCTTGTTCATCATCACGATTCGCGGCTACGCGCGGCGGCTGGCCCCGGTCAGCGAAGGGCTGCGCGAGTCATTCGGCGTGATGAACGCCGGCCTGGCCGAGACGGTGAACGGCATCGAGGTTGTCAAGGGCAGCGCCCAGGAACGGCGCGAGGCGGAAAAGTTCGTCGGCAACGCCTCTGTCTATCGCGACTACGCCGTGCGCGAGGGCGAAATCCAGGCCCGCTACCTGCCGATGCTGGTCTTCAGTCTGTGCTGGGGTCTGGCGTTCCTGCACGCCATGCTGCTGTGGCGCGACGGCCAGTTGAGCCTCGGCCAGGTGGTCAGCTACGTGGGCCTGGTCGGCTTCTTGCGCTTCCCGACGTTCGTCTCCGTGTTCTCCTTCCAGTTAGCCCAACTGGGCGTCGCCAGCGCTCGCCGTATTTTGGAGCTCATCAACACCGAGTCGGACCTGGACGAGAACGAAGGCGGCGTGGCGCGGCCGATCGCGGGCAAGGTGGAGTTTCGTAATGTCAGCTTTGGCTATGATGACAGGGAGAAAGGGAGCAGAGGAGAAAGGGAGCAGGGGGGCGAAGCACCCGCTAAGTCTCTGCATGTGCTGAAGGATATATCTTNCGTGGCCCACCCCGGCGAGACGGTGGCCATTGTGGGGCAGACGGGCAGCGGCAAGAGCACGCTGACCCGGCTCATCAATCGCATTTTTGATGCTGCCGCCGGGCAGGTTCTCGTCGACGACGTGAATGTGCGCGACTGGAATCTGGAGTCGCTGCGCTCGCAGATCTCCACGATTGAACAGGACGTGTTCCTGTTCTCGCGCAGTATCGCCGAAAATATTGCCTTCGGCGTGCCCGACGCAACGCGAGAGGACATCGAGCAGGCGGCGCGAGAGGCGCAGGCCCACGACTTCATCATGAGCTTCGACAAGGGGTATGACACCGAGGTGGGCGAGCGCGGCGTGGCCCTCTCGGGCGGCCAGCGGCAGCGCATCGCCATCGCCCGCGCCTTCCTGACTAACCCGCGCATNCTGATCCTCGACGACAGCACCAGCGCCATCGACAGCGCGACGGAGGACCGCATCCAGCAGGCGATGTATCGCATCAGCCAGCAGCGGACGACGTTCCTCATCACCCACCGGCTGAGCCAGATTCGCTGGGCCGACCGCATCCTGGTGTTGAAGGCCGGGGAGATCGTGGACCAGGGGACGCATGAGGAGTTACTGGAGCATTCGGCCGACTACCAGCGCATCTTCGCGAGGTATGATTAGATGGGCTTCATTCTCGACGGCCTTGATACCGAGAGCTACGACCGTCAATACAGCGACCGCGAACTGCTGAACCGCATTATCAGCTATTTCCGGCCGCATACCTCCCGTATGATCCTGATCGCGGTCATGATCACCCTCAACTCCGTCATGAGCGCCCTCGGCCCCATCGTCATCGCCCGCGCCATTGGCCTGATGGAGACCAACCCCGCGACGACCACGATGATCCTCATCGCCCTGGGCGTCAGTCTCGTCGGCGCGTCGGCCTGGGTTTTCAACTACATCCGGCAGTTGTTCTCGGCGCGGGTGACGAGCAACGTCATCCTGAAGCTGCGCGAGGACGTCTTTAACGCCACCGTTCGCCACGACATGTCGTTCTACGACGAGCACCCNTCGGGCAAGATCGTCAGCCGGGTCACGTCGGACACGAACGACTTCGCCGAGGTCGTCAACCTGACNCTGAACCTCATCAGNCAGTTGTTGNTGGTGGTGTTGCTNNTCGCCTACCTGCTCAGCGTCAACCCGCGNCTGACGCTCCTNCTGATCGCCATGGCTCCCTTCGCGGCGATCATCGCCCTCAGTTTCCGACGNCTGGCGCGGCGNGTGACNCAGAACGCGCGGCGCGTGACGGCCATCATCAACGCCCAGATCCAGGAATCGATCAGCGGCATTCTGGTGGCCAAGAGCTTCCGCCAGGAGCCGGCCGTCTACGCCACCTTCGACGCCAACAACCGGCAGGGGTACCGCGTGGGCCTGACGCGCGGCCTGACGCTGTCGGGCATCTTCCCCTTGATGGGGCTGGCTTCGGGGTTGGGCACGGCGATCGTCTTCTACGTCGGCGGTCTGGCCACGAAGACGACGATCGCCCCGGCCGAGTGGTACCTGTTCATGCAGACGGTGGGCTTCTTCTGGTTCCCGGTGACCAACATCGCCTCGTTCTGGAGCCAATTCCAGGACGGCCTCTCGGCCGCCGAGCGCGTCTTCGCCCTGATCGACCGCGAGCCGAAGGTGCGGCAGACGGATAATCAACCGGTAGGACCGAGGGCATCCGGACTGCAGGAAAGCAAGGGAGATGGGGAGAAAGGGAGCGTGAGTGCCGGAGATGTCGCCCCTGCTCCCCCGCCCCCCG
>JAACJX010000282.1 GCA_014237545.1 Ardenticatenia bacterium
GACACGCCTGCAACGTTTGGTCCAAGACCTGGAACAGCTCTCGCGAGCCGAAGCCGGTCAGATGCTTCTGGAACGAGAGCGCATAGATCCGGCGCGCTTCATCGAAGATGCCGTTACGCGGTTACGTTCCCAGTACCAGGAAAAGGACGTTCAGCTGGAGGTTCGGTTATCGCCACAGCTTCCGGGCGTGTCGGCCGACAAATGGCGCATGACTCAAGTGATGATGAACCTGCTTGGCAACGCCCTTCAGTACACGTCGAGCGGCGGCTGGGTGGAGGTGACAGGCCAATCGACCGAGGAGGGGCTCGTCATCCGCGTTGCAGCCTCCGGCATTGGCATTGCCCCGGAGCATCTCACACACATTTTTGAGCGCTTCTACCGGGTAGACAAATCCCGCTCGCGCGCCGGTGGGGGGAGTGGCATCGGCCTGACCATTGCCCGCCATCTCATTGAAGCCCATGGGGGCAGCTTATGGGCCGAGAGCGCAGGACCAGGGAAGGGAAGCGTCTTCACCTTTGTAATGCCCCTGTCGCCATAACCCGTTCTAGGTTTACTTCTCCTTCTTCTTCCTTGCAAGCCCGTGTCCACGTACACATCAGTGTACACGCCCGCCTCGATAGACTGGCCAAAACTGTTACAAAATTGTCGCACTTTCGCGAATTGCCCGTTACACCTGGCTGCTATGCTTGTGTATGTAAACGAGTTAAGCTGGCAGCACGATTTTAAGGGTTGCCGCGGAGGTTATAAAGATGATGTTTTGGGGAAACCATATGGGCGGAGGGTGGAATCTCCTGCTCACCGGAGTTCTTTGGATAGGTATTGTCGTCCTCGGCATTTGGCTGCTGACCAAATTATTTCCCGCAAGTGGCAGAAGTAATTCCAGCCGCCATACGGGCGAGGAACAGCAACTGGAAACGACCAGCCGCCAAGGGAGCGCGCTGGAAATCTTGCAAAGGCGATACGCTCGCGGCGAGATTACCAAAGAAGAGTACGAAACGATACGTCACGATCTGGCCTCCTAATAAGGGCCGGCGTGCAACACAAGTAACGACAAGGAGTAAAAAACCATGATGGGCTTTGGATTGATTTTCGTGATTCTGATTGTGGGGGCCATCGCCTACGGGCTGGGCTGGCGGCCGGAGAACCTGAATATCGGCGGCCAGCACGTAGTTCGCGGAGGCAAAACACCCCTAGAGATATTGAAGGAGCGCTACGCCAATGGCGAAATCACAAAAGACGAGTATGAGAGTGTGCGCGCCGACTTGTAACGCTAGCGCCTAAGAACCGAAACGGCGGAGAGAGTTGTGCAGGCAGTTGAGTTAGTACAGCAATACCCAGATACCGCGCTGCCTAGCATGGCCGTCGAGAAACGGCCGATCTCTTCCCTGGCTATTACACGATTGACGTACTGCGCGATGGGGAAATCGCTGACACGGTGAGTGTCAACGCCTACACCGGCCAGGCCTTTCTCCACCAATGGCACGGCAATTTTTGTCGAAATGATGGATGCCGGGTCTGGATGAAACGGCGGTGATAATCTTGCCCGGAGTTAGACCGGCGACAGGCCAAACGGCGCTTGGCAGACACAGCC
>JAACJX010000263.1 GCA_014237545.1 Ardenticatenia bacterium
CTGCTGGACGCGGGGCAGGACGAATCGGTGGCCGTGTTCCTGCGCCGCTGGCCCGGCGCGTGGGATGACGCGACCGGCCGCCGTCTGCTGGCCTTTTTCGGCCGCCATTGCGCCGAGGCCAAAGAAACGCGCCTCAATCTGACCCTGCGCTTTCTGTCGCGCCAGTTTGCCCAGCGCTGCCCGCCATCGTTGGCCGGCGAGGCGGCCGAGGTCTTNCGCGATCGGACCACCGACAAGGCCTGGGTGGCGAATATTAACTACCTGCTCAACACGCTTGCCTTGCGGGCTGGAATGCGAGAGGCGGTGGCAAAGACTTGACGAGTGGGCGAGTAACCTCTTGGTTAAGCNAGTATATTTATCACCAACTGTCAGGTCTGGAAGTGGCCAAAGTGAAAAGATATTTACATAATGAACTAAATAATGTTGGCGTTAAAATGTGGCAGTGGTCAATCTTCGCCCATCGGGAGTCGCAATAAGAGGTAATGTGCATGAAAATTCAAACCATCCAGCGCGAACTGGCCGAACAGGCCTACGGCCGCGAGCTTGAAGCCCTTGCGCGGGCTGACCGGCGGCCGCGCCCGCCCAACTGGCGTCTGTCGCCGTGGGCGGTGGCCATCTACATCCTGGGCGGCACGCTCGACGATGACACNGTCATCACGCCCAAGTACATTGGCAGCTCGCGCCTGATCGAGATCGCCATTGCCACGCTGACCACTGACCGCGCCTTGCTGCTTATCGGCGTCCCCGGCACCGGCAAGACCTGGCTGTCCGAGCACCTGGCCGCGGCCATNTCCGGCGACTCGACGCTGCTGGTACAGGGCACGGCCGGNACGAGNGAAGAGGTNATCCGCTANGGCTGGAANTACGCCAGCCTNATCGCNCGNGGNCCGTCGGCCGANGCGNTNGTNNCCNGCCCNATCNTGANCGCCATGCGCGACGGCAAGGTNGCNNGCGTCGAGGANCTGACNCGCATCCCGTCCGACGTGCAGGACGCGCTCATTACCATCCTGTCTGAAAAGTTGCTGCCTGTACCCGAACTGGGCGAGGGCGTGCAGGCGGTCAAGGGCTTCAACGTCATCGCCACGGCCAACGACCGCGATCGAGGCATCAACGACCTGTCAAGCGCGCTGAAGCGGCGGTTCAACACCGTCGTGTTGCCGCTGCCGGCCACGGCCGAAGAAGAGGTGACCATCGTCACTCGCCGCGTGGCCGACCTGAGCCGGACGCTGGAACTGCCGGCCGAGCTGCCGGCGGCCGACGAGATCCGCCGCGTCGTCACCATCTTCCGCGAGTTGCGCGGCGGAATGACCGAGGACGGCCGGGCCAAGGTCAAGTCGCCCAGCGGCACGCTGAGCACCGGCGAGGCTATCTCCGTCGTCAATAGCGGGCTGGCCCTGGCCGCCCACTTCGGCGACGGTCGCCTGGCCCCCGAAGACCTGGCGGCCGGGCTCACCGGCGCGGTAGTCAAGGACCCGGTGCAGGACGCTGTCGTCTGGCAGGAGTACCTGGAGACGGTCATGCGCGAGCGCGACGGGTGGGGCGAGCTGTATTCCGCCTGCCGGGAACTGGTNTAGTGAGCGACGCGGAACTGCGCCTCTTCGGCGTGCGCCACCACGGNCCGGGCACGGCGCGGGCCTTGCTGGCCGGCCTCGAGGCGTTCGGCCCCGACTGCATCCTGGTCGAGGGCGCGCCGGATGCCGACGAGGTCATCCCCTGGCTGGCCCACCCGGCGCTGGCTATGCCCGTGGCCCTGCTAGTCTACCGGCCCGATGACCCGCGACGCGCCGTGTTCTACCCCTTCGCCGGATTCTCGCCCGAATACCGCGCCCTGCGGTTCGCCCTGAAGCGGGGGATCGCCGCCGGGTTCATGGACCTGCCGCGCCGCCACACGCTGGCTGTGACCTACAACGCGTCGCTACCGCCCGTGGCCCCGTTCCAGGCGCTGGCCGCCGGCCTCGGCTATGAGAGCTATGAGTCGTGGTGGAACGCGGCCATAGAGCAGACCGACGGTGGCCCGGACATTTTTCCGGCCATCCTGGAACTGGCGGCCGAGATGCGCCGGGCTGTCGAGGCGCCATCGCCCCCGGCCGACGAAACGCCCGAGGACCGGCTGGCCCGGGCGCGAGAGGCGGCCATGCGCCGCCGCATCCGACAGGCCGCGGCCGGCGGGCACCGGCGCATCGCCGCCGTCTGCGGCGCGTGGCACGCCCCGGCGCTGGCGATGACGCTTTCGGCTGACGGCAACGGCGACGACAGCGCGGCCGATGAGGCGCTGCTGGCCGGCCTGCCGTCGGTCGAGGTCGAGGCGACCTGGGTGCCGTGGACCTATGGCCGGCTGGCCCAGACCGGCGGCTACGGCGCGGGCATCGCCTCGCCCGGCTGGTACGACCACCTGTGGGCGGCGGGCGAGGCCCGGTTGTCGCCCACGGANATGAGCGCCCACTGGCTCTCCCAGGCGGCGGCGTTGCTGCGCGCGGAGGGGCAGGACACGTCGCCGGGCCACGTCATCGAAACCGTGCGGCTGGCCGAGGCGCTGGCCGCGCTGCGCGGGCGGCCGTTTCCGGCCCTGCCCGAACTGGAGGAAGCGGCGCTCAGCGTTATGTGCGGCGGTAACCCGGAGCCGATGGCCCTCATCCGGCGGCGGCTCATCGTCGGCGAGCGCATGGGCATGGTGCCGCCCGACGTGCCCGCCGTGNCGCTACAGCGCGATCTGAACGCGCAGCAGGCGCGGGTGAAACTGCGACCGGAGCCGGAAAAAGGCGCGCTGGCCCTCGACCTGCGCCAGNCGCTNGATCTGGAGCGCAGCCGCTTGCTGCANCGCCTNGCCCTGCTGGAGATTCACTGGGGCGTACCGACCAAAGCCAGNCCCCAGCAATCNGGNACCTACGCNGAGTTGTGGCAATTGCAATGGCTGCCCGATCTGTCGGTCAAGGTGATCGAGGCCGCCATGTGGGGCAATACCGTCCGCGACGCGNCGGCGGCCCGTCTCGAGGACACCGTCACCCGCCTGGGCGAGNTGCCGGAGCTAGTCGCGCTNGTCGACCGGGCTATACTGGCCGATTTGCCGGAGGCGCTGCCGGCGNTTCTGGCCCGCATCGAGGAGCTGTCCGCGCTCAGTCGCGACGTACCCGATCTGCTGGCCGCGCTGCCGCCCCTGGCCGACGCGCTGCGTTACGGCGGGCTGCGACAGACGGCCGAACACTTGCCCGTGCTGCGGCGCGTTTTCGATCACCTGCTGACGCGCGCCTGCCTGGGCTTGCCGGGCGCATGCCGGGCGGTGGATGAAAGCGCGGCAAGCGACATGATTGAGCGGCTGACGGCCGCCGGCGCGGCCGTGCGTCGCGCGCCGAGNGACACGGGCCTGGATCGCTGGCAGCAGACCCTCGGCAAGCTGGCCGNTCTACCCGACATCCACCCCATGGTGGCCGGTCGGGCCACTCGCCTGCTGTTCGACGACGCCATCCTGCGCGCCGAGGGCGTGCTGGAGCGAGTCGACCGAGCGCTCACGCCGGGCGGCTCCCTGGAAACGTCTCGCTACGCGGCCGACTGGCTCGACGGCTTCCTGCGCGACAGCGGCTTGCTACTCGTCCACGACCGGGCGCTGTGGGGGGCGATCGATCGCTGGCTCGTCGGCATGGACGCTGAGCGATTCGTGGGCATTTTGCCCTTGTTGCGTCGCACCTTCTCATCCTATCCCGAAGGGGTGCGCGAGCAGTTGCAGGCCCGCGCGCGNGAGAGCCGGCGGGGTTCACCGGCCGCAGCCGCGCGCGAAGCCCGGTTCGATCCGGAACGGGCGGCGGCCGTCTTGCCGGTCGTGGGTCGAATCTTGGGTCTGCCCCACCCGGAGAGTTCCTCATGACCGGACGAGAAGAGCGGCAGCGGCGCTGGCAACTGGTGCTGGGCCAGACCGAGCGGCCAGACGATGACGGCGGTGGCGCCGGCGCGGGCGACGGCGACCAGCAGCAACAACAACTCGCGCCCGGCGACAAGGCGATGGACGACGCCCTCAGCGCGCTCTACGGCGACAGCCGCGGCGGCGACCTGAGCAAGTCAATGCCCGACGTGGCTCGCTGGTTAGGGGACATTCGCGACTACTTCCCCGAGGACGTCGTCGAGGTGATGCAGCGCGACGCGCTGAAGCGCATCAACCCGCGCCAGCTGGTCGAGCAGCCCGAGTTGCTGGCGGGCATCGAGCCGGACGCGGCGCTGGCGGCCACGCTGCTGTCCCTGCGTAAGGTGATGCCACCACAGACCCAGGAGACCGCCCGGCAGGTAGTGGCCAAGGTCGTNGCCGACCTGCTCCGGCGGCTCGACTACCCGTTGCGACAGGCGGTCAGCGGCAGTCTCAACCGCGCTGCCCGGTCCCACCGGCCCAAGAGGCTGCAAGAGATCGATTGGAACCGCACCATCCGCGCCAACCTGAAGCATTACCAGCCCGAGCTGGGCACAGTCATTCCCGAGAAACTGNTCGGTTTCGGCCGCCGCCGCGCCACGCTAAAGGACGTCATCCTGCTGGTGGACACCAGTGGCTCGATGGCGACGTCGGTCGTCTACTCCGGCATCGCCGCGGCCGTGCTGGCCTCGCTGCCGTCGATCAACACGCGGCTGGTCATGTTCGACACGGCCGTTGTCGATCTGACCGACCAATTGGCCGACCCGGTGGAGATGTTGTTCGGCTTGCGCCTGGGCGGGGGGACCAACATTGACCGGGCGCTGACCTACGCGCGGAGCGCCATTACCCGGCCGCGAGATACCGTGGTGGTGCTCATCACCGATCTGTTCGAGGGTGGCAACAAGGAAGGCGTTGTCCGGCAGGTNGGNGCCATGCTGGCCGATGGGGTGAAGGTGGTCACGCTGCTGGCCCTGAACGACCAGGGCGCGCCGCGCTTCAGCGCGACGATGGCCCAGCAACTGGCCGACCTGGGCGCGCCGGCCTTTGCCTGCACCCCGGAGCAGTTTCCTGAAGTGATGGCGCGAGCGTTGAATCAGTAAGTCAGCAAGACAGTGGGTCAGTAGGTCAGTAAAGATTGCTGCTCCACTGATCTATTGACGTTCTGACTACTTTCGCAACTCCTGCCATTCGCGCACAATGCGCTTCTCTTCGTCACTCAACTTGGCCGGCAATTCAATATTGACCGTCACGTACAGATCGCCCCGCTCATCGGGCTTGCGCAGTTTGGGCATGCCCAGCTTGGCCAGACGGAATGTCTTGCCGTTGCGCGTGCCTTCGGGGATGGTCAGGTTAACCGCCTTGTCGAGCGTCGGCACGCTGACCTTGCCGCCCAGCAGCGCGGTGAACANGTCCACCGGCAGNGTCATGCGCANGTCGTCGCCGTCGCGNTCATAGACNGCGTGGGGCAGCACTTCGACCTTCAGGTACAGGTCGCCGGCGCGGCCNTCNGTCGAGCCACCTTGTCCGCTCAGGCGCACCTTCGAACCGGTGCGGACGCCGCGCGGGATGCGCGCCTCGACCCGCTTGCCGTTCTCCCACTGCAGCGTGCGCGTTGTGCCGTGGAAGGCTTCTTCCAGGGTCACCTGAATGGGGTGCTCCTGATCCAGTTGTTGCGGCTGGCGCGCGCCCATNCCGCCGAACATATCTTCNGCCGACGTNTAGGACCCGCCGAAGCCGGAACGAGCGCCGCCGGCGGGCCNCCCGCCCGCCGATGCGCCACCCATGGCCCCAAACAGCGTCTCGAAGAAGTCGGAGAAGCCGCTGCCGCCGCGACCACCCCCACCGAACATCTGCTCAAATTCCTCGGGCGAGACGGTACGGTATTGCGCGCCGCCCGGCTGTCCNCCNCCCCANGCGCCCCAGTTGAAGTCNTGCGGNCGNCCGCCNGCGCCGGAGAACTGCTGCCACTCCGCGCCGAAGCGGTCGTANTTGGCTCGCTTGTCCTCGTCGGACAGCACTTCGTAGGCCTCGTTGATNTCCTTGAACTTATCTTCGGCCGANGCGTCGCCCGGATTCACNTCGGGGTGGTGCTTGCGNGCCAGCTTGCGATAGGCCTTTTTGATTTCATCAGCGCTGGCGGTTTTCTTGACGCCCAGCGTCTTGTAATAATCTTTATATTCCATAGGTATAGTTTGACTTTCTCTTTTCCTTATTTCCGCGCCGGCAACTGGATCGCCGTAGCCGGCGATAGGCGTGAGCGCGATCAGGCACTGGCTACTCAACCACTTTCGCCGCGCCTTACTATTTATTATGCCACTGACAGGTCAGAAAAGGGTAAGAGCCGGGGAGCAATTTGAAGATTNCACAAAAAGAGGCAGCGGTNAGGCTGCCTCTTATGATTATTTTNNCCCTTTCNAGCCGACAAAGNCATAGCCTTTGNGCCCGTTGCGGGGCTTACTTGCGCGTGCCGGTTGCCTGGCCCTCAGCCCAGCCTTCACTCGGCGGGGTGGATATCTCACGNGGNATCTCGGCTTGGCCCTTCGGCCCAGCCCTCGCTGCCGACTTCGGCCGCCTTGGGCAAGTCAGCCTGTCCCTCGGCGAAGCCCTGGTTTTCCCGGCTGTTGCCGTTGCGTGTTCTGGCCTGGCCTTCGGCCCAACCCTTGCCGGCCTGGACCTGGCCTTCGATGACGTTGCGTTTCGGCGACCCGCCGATGACGATGCGACGCGGTCGCAGTGCCTCAGCCTTGGGCAGTGTCAACATCAACTCACCGTTGGCGCAGGTTGCCTCGATCTTGTCGGCTTCAACCGGCATCGGGAAGGTGATGCTGCGGGTGAAGCTGCCGTAGCGGCGCTCGCGAAGCATGTAGCGTTCGTCCCGCTGCTCCTCGTCCTCTTGCCTCGATTCGGCGTGGATGGTCAGGACGTTGTCGGTCAGGGTGACATCCAACGCCTCCGGGTCAATGCCGGGGATCGAGGCGCGGACAACGTAGGCGTCATCCTTCTCAATCACGTCGAGCGGTAGGCTCCAGTTTCGAGCATTGTCCCAGTCGTACATATCGCGATTGACGTCGCCGAGCATGCGATCCATCATCTCAAACGGGTCGCGGTCCCAGGAATTGGACCAAAAGGTGGGTCGGTTAGTGTTCCAGCGTATTAAGCGTGCCATTTTATTATCCTCCGAGGTGCTGATA